>JADLEL010000204.1 GCA_020846145.1 Pirellulales bacterium
AAATGGGACTGTCCCCCTCGCGCCGCGGGAAGGGGACAGGTCCATGTTTTCGGCCTACCGTTTATCCGCAAAATACGTTATCCCGCCGAAAAATGGACCAGTCCCCGACCGGGGCGTGAACGCTTACGATTGATTTAATCCCGGTCGTTATTCATCGGTTCGCCTTCCGCGTTTCTGCGAGCGATTTTTCCAACTCCGATACGCGGCGTTCGAGTTCCTCGATGCGCTTTTGGAGTTGTTCGACGGTGGGATGGGCTTCGGTTTCCGCGGCGCGCGGGGGCAGGAGGATGGGCGGGGTGGCGGCGTCCGGCGCGGCGGTTTTTTTTTCGCCCGCGGTTGGCGGCTTCGGTTTGAATAGCTCCAAGGGCGGCGGTTTTTTCGCGGCGTCCGGCTTGGTGGAGTTTTTAGCAGGCTCTTGCGGCGATTGGTCGGGAAGAATTTCACCGGGGGGGAGGGGAATCGCCTCGACGGTTTGCGCGGCGGGAGTTTTTTGCGGGGGGCGGCGACCGAGAACGACTTTCACCTTTTGCGGCTTGTCGTCGCGGAGGACGTCGAACTCGACGCTCTCGCCGGGAGCGTAGAGATTCAGCACGTCGGCCATATCCGACATCTGGCGCGTGCGCACGCCCGATATGCCGGTAATGAGGTCTCGTTTTTTCAAGCCGCCCTTCGCGGCGGGTCCCTCGGCATAAACATCCAGCACGCGCACGCCGCGGCCGCGGTCCTGCTGGTCGTCGGCCATGAGGCCCAGGTAGCCGGGCTGCCCGTCTTCCGCCGAAGAAGCCGGCTCCACGGGCCGAGCGGCGGATTCCGGCGGAACGATGCCGGGCGGAGGGGGTTGAGGTTCCTGTCCGACGCGCTGGCGAATCTGCGATTCCAGACGTTCCAAGGTCGTCTGCGACCAGGCGGAATTCGCATTGGAAAAGGCAATCAACAGTAATAAACCGAAAAAACAAGCGTTTAGGAAAGATTGCTTGCTCATATATCACCTAAATGTAGGACAGGTTTCCAACCTGTCATAAATAAAGTATTTTCATCATCTCCGATGACAGGTTGGAAACCTGTCCTACGAATACCGAATTATACCGTTTTCGTGCGAAACATGCCTCACGCAAATCGCGGAATTCGGCTATCTTGGGGGCCATGACGGAAGACCTCTCGCTTTCGCCGGTTATCGTGCCCGTGCCGCCGGAAGACAAACCGCGCGCACTGGCGTTGATTTTTCACCATCTTGCGCCCAAGGATCGCGAGGAGCAGATCGAAAGTATCCTCTTTACCCCTCTGTCCGGCGGGAATTGTGCGGCCGGTTTGTTGGGAGCCTATCGAGAAAACGAACTGGTGGGAGCGATTTTCGCACACCTTCAGCCCGGCAAAACCGCTCAAGTTTGGCTTCCACGCCTGATCTCCGGGGAAACCACCGAAACGGCCCTCCAGCTTTTGCTGGCCAGTAATTCTTGGCTCGCGCAAAATGAGGTCGAATTAGCGCAGATGTTATTCGAGCAGATCACGGAAGCGGAGGAGCAGCTTCTTTTTCGGGGGGGGTATCATTATCTGACCGACTTGCTTTATCTGGCTTGCCTTCCCGATGAATTTCCCACAATTCGACCGGAAACAGCGTTGGAATTTCTCCCCTACGAAACGAGTCTTCGCGAATCGCTGAAAAACATGATTGACGCAACTTACCGGAATTCGCTGGATTGCCCAAAGCTTAACGATTTACGGAACATGGAAGCGGTATTGGAGGGCTATCGGTCGTCGGGCGTTTTTCGGCCGGAGTTGTGGTCGCTCGTGCGATGGAACTCGAAAGATGTCGGCTGCCTGATATTGGCCGATCACCCCGAATTCGACAACGTGGAATTGGTCTATATGGGCGTGGCGCCTTGGGCGCGCGGCCGGGGATGGGGAATGCAAATTGCCCGATTTGCCCAATGGCAAACTCGCGGACTCGACCGCGCTCGGCTGGTTTTGGCGGTCGATGCCGAAAACGGGCCGGCAATCGCGATGTACTCGGCGGTAGGCTTGCACGCCTGGGACCGGCGGAGAGTGTATTTTTGGGAAGGGGGAAGGCGGAAGGGGGAAGGATGAAGGGTGGGGGCGAGGGAAGGAGGAAATCTCTATACGCTGATTCCTAATCTCTAATCCCCAATCCCCAATCCCTTTTTCCCAAGATCGGCAACCCGTTGTCGGACAAGCCGTTCGAGCTTGAATTAAGCGGCGGGGCGGCGGATTGGCACGGGCGGATTGAACAAGTTTTGCACGTGGGGAGGAGCGGTCGGAATTCGGCCGGAGAGAAAAATTTTTTCGGGGGGGATTCGCGGTTTTTTCCGACGATTCCGCGAGAAAAAAAGGTTCCCAAAAAAAATCCGGCCGGGGAGCTTGCGGGAGGCTTTGACAGCACTGCCGGCAGCGTTAGAATCGTGTTATTCGCGTGGGAACCAACGAAGGAACGCCTCGCCGCATTCGCCGCGGGAAGTCGCGCAATACTCTCCGAGGATCACTCCAGATTGCGCGAGCGAGCAGAAAAATCAATGAGCGCGCCGGGGTCAACGTGCGCGCCGAAGGACAGGTAGGAAAAAGTGACCAGGGACGATAAGGAGATCGTGTCGGCTTTGCAAGACGCACTGGCCGGCAAGGTCGGAAAAAAACGATACGAATTGTGGTTCGGCACGAGCACGCGGCTGTCGTTCGACGGCCAATCGCTGCGCATCGGCGTGCCCAACCGCTGTTTCCTGGATTGGATTCGGGGGAATTTTCGCGTTCGGATCGCCGAAGCCTGCGAAGAAGTTTTAGGTTGCATCCCGACCCTCGATTTCCACGTCGAAGACGGCAAGGGGGACGCCGTTCGCCAAGAGAACCCATCTCCGCAGCGGGAAGAAGCCGTCGCGCAACGCGAGTTGGAATTCGCCGCTCGAGACCGAGAACCCATGTCCGACAACGCCCCACCGCAATCCGGCAGCGTCCCTCCGCCCGCCCCCGCGGCGGTGCAGCCGGCGCTCAAGATCGCGGCGGTTTCAGCGGACGATGCGTTAGAATCGCGCGCCGCCGACCCGGCGGGCGGTTTCGGCGGGCGGAAGTTCTCCTCGTTGGAGACGTTCGTGGCGGGAGCCTCGAACAAGCTGGCGTTGACCTCGGCGGAGATGGTTATCCGCCAGCCGGGCCAGATCTCGCCGCTGTTGATTCACGGCGCGACCGGCGTGGGCAAAACGCACCTCTTGGAAGGCTTATGGACCGCGTTCCGCAAACGCGCGCGCAACGCGACCGCGGTCTATCTCTCGGCGGAGCAGTTCACCAGCCATTTTCTCGAAGCGCTGCGCGGCAGCGGTCTGCCGAGTTTCCGCCGCAAGTATCGCGGCGTCAGCTTGTTGATCCTGGACGATCTGCAGTTTCTAGTCGGCAAGCGGGCCACGCAGATCGAACTGCTGCACACGGTCGATACGCTGATGCGCGAACGCCGGCAATTGGTTTTCGCCGCGGACCGTTCGCCCGCCGAATTGGCCGAATTGGGGCCGGAACTTACCACGCGATTGGCCAGCGGCATGGTCTGCCGCATCGATCCGCCCGATTACGCCACGCGGTTGGGCATCGTGGCCCAACTGTCGCGGCGGATGAAGATCGAGCTTCCGCGGGATGCGCAAGAGTACGTCGCCGCGAAACTCACGAACCACGCCCGGGAACTCTCCGGGGCGCTTTGCCGCTTGCGGGCGACGGGCGAGGCGCTGGGCCGGCCGATAACGCTCGCGTTGGCCCAAGAATCGCTGGCCGAGATGATCCACCACGGCAGCCGCGCGGTGCGGCTGAACGATATCGAAAGGGCGGTCTGCGACGTATTCGGCCTCGATCCGTCGAGCTTGCAGACCGACGACAAATCGAGCCGCGTCAGCCATCCGCGAATGCTGGCGATGTGGCTCGCCCGCAAGCACACCCGGGCGGCGCTGAGCGAGATCGGCCGCTATTTCGGCCGCCGCAGCCACAGCACGGTGGTTTCGGCCCAAAAGCGCGTCGATCGCTGGATGTCCTCCGGCCAGCCCCTGCATCTGGCCGAACGCACCTGGGAGGTGGATGAGGCGATCCGCCAGGTTGAACGGCACTTGGCGGCGGGGTAGAATGTAAGGATGAAGGATGAAGGATGAAAAAGAATCAGCCGTAGTAGGCAAACGTTGTTGCGCAATGCCCAGGAAAGTAAAACATGATCTTCGACGAAATCCCCGCATTCGCCACCTTGCTGAAAATCGCCAAGCGGCTGCGGGAGTTGAACATCGCTTATGCCGTGACGGGCGATCTGGCCATGTTCTTCCACGGCCTCGAACGTTCCACCGACGTGCTCGAACTCCTCGTTTCGCGGGAAAGCCAGGGCGAAATTCATCAGCGGGTAACCGGTTTGGATTTCATCTCCAGCGGCTACGGCAGCAAGGACATCCGCGATAAGGCGAACGATGCGACGGTGAAGTTCATCGTCGCCGGCGACTTCCCCGGCGACGGCCGCCGCAAGCCGGTCGTCCATCCCGATCCCCTCGAGGCGAGCGTCGAAAAAGACGGCATCCGCTGGATGAAGCTGCCCGTGCTGATCGACATCAAACTGGCCTCGGGCATGACCAATCCCGGAAGGCTCAAGGATTTGGACGACGTGCGGGAGTTGATCGAGGCGCTCCATTTATCCGCGGACTACGCCGAACAACTCAATCCCTACGTGCGGGAAAAATTCGAGGAATTGCGGCGGGCGGGCGAGAAGGAAAGCTAACAACTCGTTCCCATGCTCCGCGTGGGAACGTCCGGTGTCATGCCCACGCTTGCCGTGGGCATGAAGCGGTTTTTAACTCGTTCCCACGCTCCGGCGTCGCTGAACCTCCAACCAGCGCTGAATCGACCAGGGACGCAGAGCATCTTTCAATTGCGTTCCCACGCGGAGCATGGGAACGAGATAATTCAATCGAATCGGCTTGCGCCGTCGCCGTTGGCTTCGGGCTAAACGATATCAACTATTATGAACGCGAACGCCGCCACCCTCGAACGACTTCGCTGGAAAAAGTTCCCCGTGCTCGATGACGGCTTCGTGTGCCTGGTCGATGCGATGGGCGACGACGCGGCGGTGGTGCAGGCGGCGCGGGTGAGTTACCAAGCGGGGACGCGGGCGGTGTCGGACGATCGGACGCTGATTCGCTATCTGATGCGGCATCGGCACACCACGCCCTTCGAAATGGCCGAAGTCAAACTGCTGGTGCGCGTGCCGATGGATTGCTGGCGGCAGTGGATTCGCCACCGCACGGCATCGATCAACGAGACCAGCACGCGGTACTCGATCGCTATCGACGCCTCGCAAACCACTCCGCCCGACCGGTGGCGGCTGCAGGCCGCGAGCAACCGGCAGGGGAGCGAAGGTTTTTTGGACGCGCAGGCCGGGGCGGAATTCTCGGCCGAAGAAGCCGCATTGCAGCAACATGCCAAAGCGGCGTATCGGAAGCGGCTGGAGCGGGGCATCGCCCGGGAGCAGGCCCGCAAGGACTTGCCGCTCTCCACCTACACGGAAGCCTATTGGAAGATCGATCTGCACAATTTGCTGCACTTCCTCGAATTGCGGATGGACGCGCTCGCACAGCGGGAAATCCGCGATTACGCCGGCGCGATCGGGCGGGAGATCGTCCGACCGCTGTTTCCGCTGGTTTGGGAGGCGTTCGAGGATTATCGACTCCATGCGCTGGACCTTTCGCGTTTGGAGCAGGAGGTCGTCGGGAGACTTGCCGCCGCGGGAAAACTGCCCGCCGACGAAGAAGCGTTTCTGGCGGCTTGCGGCGCGGATTGGAAAAATCTGCCCCGCTGCCGCGAGCGCGACGAATGCCGGGCGAAACTCGTTCGCTTGGGATTGATTCGCGAAGTATGATGGATGAAGGATGAAAGCGTAAGGATGCGTCCGGCCGCTTGCGGCTTGGCAACACGTGCCGACAACCCTTGCTTCCGCATTTTTAAGCGTTCACCGGTCGGGGACTGGTCCATTTTTCGGCGGGAAAACGTACTTCGTGGACAAACGCTAGGCCGAAAACATGGACCTGTCCCCTTCCCGCGACGCGAGGGGGACAGTCCCATTTTCGCGGCGATTAAGCCCTTTTACGGTATCATCATCTTTTGCGCCGCGAAAATCGGGACAGTCCCCTGTGAACGGTTACACGAATTTTAATCCAGGGAGAAACGCCATGAAACGAATGCTTGCGCCCCTCGTTCTGTTGACGATCGCGTGGCCGGCTCCGGCCGCTCGGTCCGCCGAGAACGTCGAGATCGAAGCCGACGTGGTCTATGGGCACAAGGACGGCCTGGCGATGACTTTCGACGTTCTCAAACCCAAGCAGCGCGCCAATCGGGCGGGCGTGCTGTTCATGGTCAGCGGCGGATTTTATTCGGTGTGGTATCCGCCGGAAAACAACGCGACGCTCTTCAAATCGCTGTTGGACAAGGGCTTCACCATGTTCATCGTGCGGCACGGCAGCAGCCCGAAGTACCTCGTGCCCGATATCGTCGAGGACGTGCGCCGCGCCGTGCGATATATCCGCAAAAACGCGGCGCGGTTCGGCGTCGATCCCGAACGGCTGGGCGTTACCGGCGCGAGCGCGGGCGGACACCTCTCGCTGATGCTAGGCACGACCGGCGATGACGGCGATCCGAAGGCGAAGGACGAGTTGCTCCGCGCGGGCGACCGCGTGGCGGCCGTGGTGGCCTACTTTCCGCCCACCGACGTGCGGCCTTGGATTCTGCCGACGTCGTCTTATTATAAGACTTACCCCGCCCTGCGCTTCGACGCGGCCAAGGCCGAGGCGTGTTCGCCCGTGCTCGCCGTCTCGCCCGACGATGCGCCCGCGCTCTTGGTCCACGGGGACGCCGATCAACTCGTGCCGCTGGATCACAGCCGGAACATCCTCGCGGAATTGCAAAAAAATCGCGTCGATTGCGAATTATTGGTGATCGAGCGTGCCGGGCACGGATTCAGCGGCAAAAACAAAGATCGCGCCGCCGCCGCGCGGGACGCCTGGTTCGAAAAGCACTTGCTCAAGAAGGACCGCGAACCGGCCGCAACGAAGTAAATGCGAAGTAACCCACAGGGGACTGTCCCGATTTTCGCGGCGCAAAAGATGATGGTGCCGTAAAAATGCTTAATCGCCGCGAAAATGGGACTGTCCCCCTCGCGCCGCGGGAAGGGGACAGGTCCATGTTTTCGGCCTAC
>JADLEL010000205.1 GCA_020846145.1 Pirellulales bacterium
AAATGGGACTGTCCCCCTCGCGCCGCGGGAAGGGGACAGGTCCATGTTTTCGGCCTACCGTTCGTCCACAAAATACGTTTTCCCGCCGAAAAATGGACCAGTCCCCGACCGTGGCGTGAACGCTTACGAAAAAAGAAAAAAAGGGGGAACATTCGATTTGATGAAAAAATCGGAATGTCCCCTATTCCTAAGTCGATTGGCCGATGGCATGGTGCGGATCGAGGACGAATTTTCGCGCCGCCCCCTTGTCGAAGTCCTGGTAACCTTTCGGGGCATCGTCCAGGGAGATCACGGTCACGTTAACCGCCTTCGCAATCTGGATTTTCTCGTACAAGATCGCCTGCATCAATCCGCGGTGGTAGCGCATCACCGGGCACTGGCCCGTGCAGAAGGTATGCGATTTGGCCCATCCCAAGCCGATGCGGATGCCCAACATGCCGATTTTGGCATTTTCATCGATGCCGCCCGGATCGCCGGTTACGTAAAGCCCCGGAATGCCGAGGCCGCCGCCGGCGCGGGTTACCTCCATGAGCGCGTTGAGAACCGCGGCGGGCTGCTCGACCTTGGCGTCCCGGCCGTGACCGCGGGCCTCGAAGCCCACGCAATCGACGGCGCAATCCACCTCCGGCACGCCGAGTATTTGCTCGATCTGCTCGGCCAACGTCGCGCTATTCTTCAGGTCGATGACCTCGCAGCCGAAACTCTTCGCCTGCGCGAGCCGCTCGGGAATCATGTCGCCGACGATGACGCACGCCGCGCCGAGCAGGTGGCACGCGGCCGCGCACGCCAGGCCGACAGGCCCCGCTCCCGCCACGTAAACGGTGGAGCCGGTCGTAACGCCGGCCGTTACGGCGCCGTGATATCCCGTCGGGAGAATGTCCGAGAGCAAGGTCAAGTCCTTGATTTTGGCCATGGCCTGAGCCTTGTCCGGGAATTTCAACAAATTGAAGTCAGCATAGGGCACCATCACGTATTCGGCCTGGCCGCCCACCCAGCCGCCCATATCGACGTAGCCGTAGGCCGCGCCGGGCCGCGACGGATTGACGTTCAGGCAGATTCCCGTCTTGCCTTCCTTGCAATTCCGGCAGCGTCCGCAGGCGATGTTGAACGGCACGGAGACGAGATCGCCGACCTCGAGGAATTCGACGTCGCGTCCTTTTTCGATGATCTCGCCCGTGATTTCATGGCCGAGGATCAGGTTGGGCGGAGCCGTGGTCCGCCCGCGCACCATGTGCTGATCGCTGCCGCAGATATTCGTGGAAACGATCTTCAATATAACGCCGTGCTCGCACTTGCGATTGCCCAGCGCGAGCTTGGGGAAGTCGATGGACTGCACCTCGACGACTCCCGGTTTTACGTACGCGACTCCTCGATTCGAAGCCATGACACTTTTCCTTTTGTTTTTGTTATTGGAGATTGTATTCGTTCACAGGGGACTGTCCCCCTCGCGCCGCGGGAAGGGGACAGGTCCATGTTTTCGGCCTACCGTTTGTCCACAAAATACGTTTTCCCGCCGAAATTGGACCAGTCCCCGACCGGGGCGTAAACGCTTACTCCTTTTGTTTTTGTTTTTGGATCTTCAACAGATCATCCCGTGTTTTCCCGCGGGACCATGTCCCGGCGGATTTTCGCCGATCCAACGCTCGTCCACCGGTTCCGAGGCGAGTTGGTAGCGCGTGTCGCTCGAAAGGCGGAGGCTGCGGCTGTGATTGTCGGAACTGGCGTGCATCGTGTACATGCCGAAGAGGAGCACGTCGCCGGCGCGGTAATCGGCCGTAAGCCACCGCAAACCATAGGATTCGCGCAGCGCGAGGGCGTCCTCGGCGAATTTCCCGCCGTTGACGCGGACTTTCCACTGCCGATCGCCGGAATCGAGGTCCGTGGATTCCTCCCGATTCACGCAATAAGTATCCACATCGAGCTCGCCGTAAGTGCTTTTCACGTCTTCGAGGCGATGCGATCCTTCGAGGATCATCAGGCCGCCCTTTTCCTTGGGCACGTCTTCCAGCGGGGTCCACGAGGTGAATAATTGCTTCGTGCCCCGGCCCATGAACACGATGTCGTAATGCGGGCGCGTGGCGTCGGTGACGCCGGGCAGTTTGGCCCTCAGCCAGACGAAATCGAAATGCAAAACCGGCCCCCCGAGGAACCGCTCGTAGAACGCCATCATCGGCCCCTGGAACGCGATCTTCTGCAACGGTTGGTTGCCTGCCGCAAGCTGCGGGATGAATCCATCCTTGAGGTCCGGTGCGGGAATCGCTTCGGCGATGGGATAAGCGGGATCCAGGTATCCCGCCGCGGACATCCGCCGCAGGGTTTCGTCCCGCGCAGCGAGAACGTCGGACCGATCCAGAAGTCCCGGCAGAAACAGGTATCCGTCCTCGTCGATGCGCGCCTTCAGCGCCGTGGGATCGCGGACGATATCCGCGGAGACGCGCAACTCGCCGAACGCGGTCGGCGAGAGGTCCATCTTTTTTCCAAGATAAGTCGGCTCCGGCGCGAGTTCTATCTTCATGGAAGCCTCCGAAAGACGATGTCGAAAAATAATCCGCGCTAACCGGCGACTCCGATCTCGTCGAGCACGGCTTTCGCCGCCTTCGCATCCTGGGAAGCCGGATTGCTGAGCAACACCCGCCGCAGCGCAAGGATCCCTCGTTTATCCCGTTTCCGCGCTAACTCCAAGGCCTCGGAAAAACCCTTTTCGATGTAGCCCATGTCGCGGGGGACGGCGCGGTGTTTCGCCTTCAGCCAGTAGTATTTCAGATCGTCGGTTTTCCAGTCGGCATAGACCTCTTCCCAGGAAAGCGGCGTTACGTCCGCCATGTGCGGCTCGAGCATGTGCTGGGCGATATCGTCTCCCTCCCCCTCGTAACGATTGTCGAGCGAGATCCGCAGGCGATCCTCCGTGCGGTTGGGCATTGCCTTGTGAATGGTCAGCGCGGGAAAGAACAGCGTATCGCCCAATTCGAAGTTCGTCGTATGCCACGGCACGTTCAACTCCGGAAATTCCCGCACGATTTCCTCGACCCGAATGACGAGTCCGCCCGCGCCCAGCGAGAAATGATGGTCCAACACCTTCCGGGTTTTGTGGGAGCCGGGGAGGACCGCCAGCGGACCGAGTTCGATCGGGCAATCGCCCACCGGCGCCCAGCAGGTCAAGGCGTCGTAAGTTCCCTGATAGTGGACGAAGTCCTGATGCGTCGGCGTCGTATGCTCGGTGAATTTCGGGAACCAGAGCCGCGCTTTTTTCCCCGGCAAGGCGAGGGCCGGCCGGCCCATGATGCGCTCGGCCAGCGCCGTCAATTCGGGTTCGTGCGGCAGCCGATGGAAAGATTCGAGCCGGTACATCCGATGGTAAACCGCGTTGTATTCCAAGTCGCCTTCCGTGCATCGTTTGGCGGGATCGGCGATCCCGTCCATCGGATTCGTCCCCGCGACCAGCCATCCGCAGTCGTAAAAGATGCGCGTCATGTCGCTTCGCAGGGCGCGCAGCTTGTCGGGATTTTGCAACTTCTTGAAAAAGAGATACCCTTCGTCCGCCAGGCGGCGTCGGAGTTCCTCGGCGTCGTCCCGACAGTCGTTGGATACTCGGAACTCGCTCCAATGCTCTTGCATGTCGTCCTCCTAGCTGTAGGAGAGGTAATTCACCTATCTCGAAAGTTCCGGCAACTTTCCCACGAGTTTATTTTTCCGCTTACACCGCTCCAAGCGCTTGCCTAATCTTTCGATGGAAGAGTGAAAAGGTCAAGAGTCTCGATAATCTCGAATCGCTCCGAAATTCCGAAACCGATTTTGAGGCCCGGCAACGAATCTCGCGGCGCGCTTGCGTTATACCCTAAAATCACGGGCCTCCCGATGGCCGGCCTCGGGGGCATTCTTTTTTAATCTTCGATAGCACTTGACAGTTCGGCGACAATGAAAATAATCTTCTTGCATCCGATAAACTATCGAACCATCCGAGGAGGAATGATGAAAAAGACGACTTTGGGGGTGATCGTGGGGAACCGCGACGTTTTTCCGATCGAACTGGCGAAGCGGGGAAGGACGGAAATACTCGCCAAACTGCATGAAGCCGAGATCGACGCCGTGATCGTCTCGGAAAAAGACACCCCCGACGGCGTCGTCTCGGGTTGGCGGGACGCCGAGGTCTGCGCCCGGCTTTTCCGGCAAAACAGCGGCAAAATCGACGGCATCCTCGTTACCCTGCCCAATTTCGGCGACGAGCGGGCAATCGCCGACTCGATCAAGCTCTCCGGCCTTAACGTCCCGGTTTACGTCCAAGCCTACCCGGACAAAGTGGAGGAATTCTCTTTGCAGCATCGGCGGGACAGTTTTTGCGGCAAGCTCTCGGCATGCAACAACCTCAAACAGTACGGGATTCCTTATTCGATCGGGAAGGATCACGTTCTCTCCCCCCATTCGCCGCAGTTCGACCGGGAACTTGACTGGTTTGCCGGGGTCTGCCGCGTGGTGCGCGGCCTGCGCGTCGCGCGGATCGGCAGCCTGGGGGAAAGGACCACGCCCTTCAAGACCGTCCGCTACAGCGAAAAGCTGCTCGAAAGGAGCGGCATCAGCGTCGAGACCAAGAGCATGGTCGAGACCGTCGATGAGATCAACGCGCTGGCGGATACCGACGAAAAAGTCCAAGCCAAGCTGAAAAAGATCGGCGGATATTTGCCGGCGCACGACGACGTGCCCGCCCAGTCGCTCTTGACCACGGCGAAGCTCGGCGTCGTGTTGGACCAATGGATCGAAGAGCACCGGATCAACGCCTACGCCATTCAGTGCTGGTCGGCCATGCAGAACGCGCTGAAAATCTTCCCCTGCACGATCATGAGCATGATGAGCAACGAATTGCTCCCTTCGGCTTGCGAAGTCGATGTGATGGGCGCGCTGGGCATGTACGCCATGCAACTTGCCGGCGGGGGCCCCTCCGCACTGTTCGATTGGAACAATAACTACGGGGAAGACCCCGACAAACTCGTCGTTTTCCATTGCAGCAACACGGCGATCTCCTTCATGAAGTCGGCGAAGACCGGCACCAACGCGATGGCTCTCAAGGGGAACCCCTACTGCAACTGTTTTTGCACGCTGCACGGCGCGCTCAAGCCGGGCACGGTCGGCTTCGCCCGGCTCTCGACCGACGACGACCGCGGAAGAATCGTCGGCTGCGTCGGCGAGGGGGAGGTTACCGACGATCCGTTGGACACCTTCGGCACCACCGGCGTGGTGAAAATCCCCAATCTCGCGAAACTCCTGCATTTCCTTACGGCCAACGGCTTCGAGCACCACGTCGCCATGAACTACACCCCGCGCACCGAAGTTCTCTACGAGGCTTTCACCAAATACCTGGGCTGGAAAATTTACCGCCATAACGGCGAAGATCGAAGTTTGTTCGAGAATTGGTAGGTTAGGCAGTTAGCGACTGTTTTCGAACGGGTGTGGCTCTACCGCAGGAGGCAAGGGGAAAAACCTACAAGCAAGATACGCCATCAACAACCGCTTGGGCTTTCGCCCACCGATTAGATCGCTGTCGCCCGCTAATTTTGGTTTAGATGAACGAGCACTCCTATCCGAAAGGAGAACTTGATGATGCTAAGGCTATTGGAAATGGTTAGCGTTGGGGGGTTCGTGATTGTTTATGCGGCCTTGAGCCTAGCCGCTCAAGATGGCCCGCAAGTGAACGACGGCAAGACGCACGTCAACGTTAGAGACACCCGGGGGGGTTTCACGGGTCCCGATGTTCCTTCGCTTGCTCCGTTGCTGGGCGACTACGTCAATGTCGGCGTCTGTACGCCACAGAAGCGAACCGACGTTGCCCGATTGCTCGTCGTGTTAAAAGAGATGGGCGCACGGGACTACATGCACCTGGTTTGGCGGGAGAAAGAATTTCCGTCCGCGTGGAAGGATTTCCAACTCATGGCCCTTGCGTTCCAGAAGGCGAATATCGGCTTGTGGCTGTACCTGACGCCGCCTTCGGAAGGCGTCCCCGATCCCTTTGGGGGCGACTACGTGCGCTGGGCCGTCGAGTGCGCGAACGTGGCGAAGCAGTATCCGGTCGTGAAGGGCATCTGCATCGACGACTTCAACGGGAACGTCAAGAAGTTCACTCCTTCCTACTGCAAGCAGATGATGCTGCAAGCCCACAAGACGGCCCCGTTTTTGTCTCTCTTGGTGGTGTGCTATTTCGGATACGAGAAAACGATCGCGCCGCATGTCGAGGCTGGAGCCATCGACGGCGTGATCTTCCCCTATTTCTACCCTCACAAAAACTTGTCGGACACGACGAACCTTCAGCCTCAGATCGAGAGCTACCGCAAGTGGCTGGACCAGCACACCAGAGAAGGCGGACTGAGCGGCAAGATGCCCCTGGTGGTCATGGTCTATGCGCTGAAGCACTCTCAGTCGCGCGACGAACCTACCCCCAACTATGTCAAGACGTGCCTGAAAATCGGATTGGAAACCACGCGCAGCGGCCTGACGGACGGGGTCGTCACCTATTGCTTGCCCAAAGACAAGCCATCCTTCGTGAAAGGCGTCACAGAGGTCTATCAGGAGTGGGAAACGCAGAAGAAACAGCGATGAGAAGTCAACCGGTTGTTAGCGCGATCGGGTAATCGAGGCGAAATCCGGGGAGAAATCCTGACCGCCTTATCTTGAGTTTCAGCCCGCGCGACCGACCAGCGTCTCCCAACACTCCAATCATGCCTCGTCTCCGAGCGGTCGTTCCGCGCCGACATATCCCCGCAATGCTTTCATTTCTGTTTCATTCAACAAACTACCTATCGCTCAAAGACGGCTCTTTCCCGCCGAAACTCAGGATCTCGCCGCTTTCCAGGCCTTTTCCAGTAAATCGGCCACGTGGAGTTCGACGGCCCATTTTTGGAGGTAGGCGCGGTCGAGGATTTCGCCTTGGGCCTTCATCACGCCCAGGACATCGGTCCACTGGCGTTCGGAGATTTCGTCGCCCAGGCGATACCATTCGAGTTTGCTGAGGATCGTGTCCTCGGGCGAAGCGATGAAAAAGAGCCGCGGGGAATCTTCCAAGATCGCCCGGGAAAGCTTTCGAGCGAAAGGGAGACGGCTGTAGGGGGAACTCTTGGCGGCGAAAACATCCACCTTGAACATGGTTGCGAGATGGATCAAATTGAAGCAAGTCCGTCCTCTCACGGCATCGGTGATCGTATCGACATTGAGATAATACTCCTTGCCCAGAATTTCCGCCAAGGGAGAGACGTGTTCGAACTTCAGGTCGGCGATGAGATCGGCATTGACGGTGCCGCGGACCATGCCGTGGGCGGAACTCGCCACGGAACCGCCGATATAATACGGCGCCCCCAGCATTTCGAGAGCATCCATGACGGGCGAAATGGCGACGATAACGTCAGGAATCATGGGAAGCCTTTTCGAGATAATCGCGGACTTCCGCCGCCAAGCGTTTACCGTAATGGAGTTCGGCCCAGCGGAGTTCGATTTCACGTTCGTTCATGCCGGGATTCGCCTGAGCGATGCCTTGACGTGAAAGGTTTATTACGAATGACGTGAAGGACCGCATCAAAGAGATGCGTTTTGCCACGCTTGCTTTTCGGATCAGGTCAAGCTGCACTTTTTCGGCATCGGGATTGGTGTCGGTGAGCATGGAATGATCCTCGAAACATCGATTGACTTCTCTTTATTGTTGCGGAAGGGCGCGATCAGAACAAGACAGGCCACTGCCTAAGAACCAGTCCAGTATCAAGACCGCGTTTTGTTCAATGCGGGCACGGTTTGGTTGGCGATTCTGCGAGGCGGGAGCCTCGCGGACATTGCGTTCCCAGGCGGGAGCCTGGGAACGAGAAAAAAATCCCGTCCGGCAAGCGGGACCTACGTTAGGGGGCTTACGACCATTCGGGGGGTGTTCATGGGGACATCTTTCCCCTTTTCTTTATCCTATACTACCTTATCTACCAGTTTTCATCGTGGTAGTATTGTTACTATCTTGTTACAGAATCTGGACTTAACGACGGATAAGATGGAAAAATAAAAAAACCATTTCCCATCTCCATTCGTCTGGGTTATAGAAAAGGGTGGGTGCAGGTAATTTCTGTGTGAAAATTGCGTTCCGCACGGTCCTTGTAAAAAGGAATCTACTTATGACGCCTTCGCTTCGCAGGTGGCTGCCGGTCTTCGTGGCGAGCGTGTTGTTCTCGCCGATTTTCGTCCAACATTCGTTTTCGCAGGATTCATCGGACGCGGCCAAGGCCGCGGACGATGCCGCCGCACGGGAGAAATCGATCCGCGAGCAGGACATTTACATTCCCTACGACAAGCTGCGCCAGGTGTTCGAGAAGCACGGGCGCGGCGTATTTCTGCCGTACGACAAATTCCAGGAGTTGTGGAAGGCGGCCCAGGACAAAACCCAGCCCGCCGCCGAGGTCAAGCCGCCGGTGGGCGCGGTGATTACGGAAATCGAGAACGAAGCTACGGTCGAGAAGGACGTCGTCCGCGTCAAGGCGAAGCTCAAGATCGAACTCTTGGCCGAAGGCTGGCGGGAGATTCCGCTGCGGCTCTCCGACTCGGCGATCACTTCGGCCAAGTTGGGCGAGCAAGCGGCGCGGATCGTGGGCGCGTCCGGCCAGGATTACCGCTTGCTAGTCGAGAAGAAAGGCAAGCAGCCGGAGCAGATCGAATTGAGCCTGGAATACGCCAAGGCGATTACCCGCTCGCCGGGCCAGAACAGCGTGTCGTTCCAGACGCCGCAGGCGCCGGTGAGCCGCTGGAAGGTAACGATCCCGCAAGCGGGCGTGAAGGTGAACCTGCAACCGCTGATCGCCGCGACCGAAGTGCCGGGCGAGAAAGGTTCCGCAGAGGCGGAGAAAGCAAAAAAGTCCGAGGAAACCGTGGTGCTGGCGTTCGTCGGCGCCGCACCGACGGTGCAGATCGACTGGACTCCGAAGGCCGAGGGGGCCGCCGGCCTGGCGGCCTTGGCCAGCGTGCAGACGCAGCAGCAACTGTGGATCAAGGACAGCGTTACGCATTGCACGACGACGCTCGAATACACGATCAGCCGGGCGGAGTTGGACAAGCTGTCGATCGAAGTTCCGGCCGATTACAAAGTCGTCAACGTCTTCGACGACAATGTGCGAAAATGGCCGGTTACGGCGGCCGAAGGCAAGCAGAAGATCGCCGTCGAGTTGTTCGAGCCGGCCAAGAAGACGCAGCGGATCGTGGTGGAATTGGAAAAGATCGCGGGCGAAAAATCGCAGGACGCGATTCAAGCTCCCGTCGTGCGCGCCGTGGAAGCCAGCCGGCAGCAAGGGGTGGTGGTGGTGCAGATTGCGGAGGGATTGCGCGGCGAAGTGGCGAAGAGCAGCGGACTGTTGCAGATCGACGCCGCCGAATTGCCGCCCGCCCTGGCCCGGGGAAATTGGGCGTTTTCCTACCGCTACGCCGCGGCGCCCTACGAGTTGGCCGTCTCGCTGGAAAAGATTTTGCCGCGGATTTCGGCCCATTCGCTGGTGAACGCCCATCTCGATCCGGAAAGCCTTGCGGTCGATGTGCTGACGGTATTCAACATCGAGCGGTCGGGCGTGTTCAAGCTGGAATACGATTTGCCGCCGGGCTTCGACGTGCGGAGCGTGAAGGGAATTGCGAGCGGCGACGCCCAGGCCGCGCAGGTCGATAATCATCGCCTGGAAGGCGAGAAGCAAACGCATTTGGTGGTCAATCTTTCGGGCAAGGCCCTCGGCAAGGTCGCGGTATTGCTGAATTTGCGGAAGGATTTACGGAAAGAGCAGGGAGTAACCGAATTGCTCGCTTCGCCCGGCAAAGCGGCGAACATCGATTTTGCGATTCCCCAAGTAACGGCGAAAACGGTGGAGCGTGCGACGGGAAACGTCGCCGTATTCGCTCCCGAAAATCTGCGCGTGAACGCCGACAAATTGACCGGCCTGGGAAAAATCTCCTCCGCGGAAGCGACGAAGGAAATCGCCATGCCGGAACCTTCGGAAAAGGCCAAGAGCCGGGAGCCGGTCTTCGCGTTTTCCTTTACGCAGGAGCCGGCCTCGCTCGCACTCGTCGCCGAGCGCCGCAATCCGCAAGTGACGGTCCGGCAACTGCTGGTGGTCCGCATCGAGGACGGGGCGGCGAAATATCGGGCGACGTTTTTCTACAACGTGCTTTATTCGGGCGTGAAATCGCTGCGGATCGACCTTCCCGAAGAAGTGTCGAAAATCGCCAATACGAAGACCAACCACGAAATCATCGCCCCGCCGCCGGCCGATTTACCAAAGGGCTGCGTCGCCTGGCGGCTGTCGAACAACGCCGAGTTGTTCGGCGAAGGAAAGATCGAACTGGAATGGGAGAAAAAATTCGAATTGCGCGAGACCGGCAAGCCGGAAAAGCTGCCGCTGCCGCATCTGAAGCCCGCCGAAGTCGATCGGGCGCATGGGGAGATCGTGCTGACGAAATCGGAATCCATCGACCTCCGCGAGGACGAGAAGGAGAAGCCCGAAGGCTTGCAGCCGATCGATCCGCAGCAGGACTTGAAGGAGAAGGTGGAAGGCGCGGCGCGGGCGTTCTCCTTCCAAGGCGATTGGAAGATGACCGTGCTCGCCACGCGCTACGAGCTTGAGGACGTGAAGCGCACGAGCATCGAGCGGGGGCTGGTGCGGATGGTGGTAACGCCGGCGAACGAGATTTCGGTGCAGGCGCTGTTCCGCATTCGCACGGCGCACGACCGGCTGGCGGTGCAACTGCCCGCCAAGGGGAAGATCGACGCTGCGGATCCGCTGCGGATCAACGGTAGCTCGGTGATTTTGGAGATTCAGGACAAGCAGAAGGGGGATTATTCGATACCGATCGTGGCGCCGAACGCCGACACGCCGTTCCTGCTGGAACTGCGGTACATCATCCCGGAAAATGACGGCAGTCAATTGGACCTGCCCGTTTTTCCGCAAGATTCGGCGGCGCAGAAGGTCTATATGGCGGTCTATCTGCCGGAAAAGAAAACGCTCCTGAACGCGGAAGGCCCCTGGACCAAGGAATTTTATTGGGAGATCAGTCCGGCCATGATGTGGCATCCGCGGCCGAACTCGGATGTCGGCTCGCTGGTGAATTGGGTGCGCGAAGGGATCAATATTACGGGGAATAGCGCCGACGATTTCCCGACCGATGGCACATTGTATCTTTATTCGACGCTGCGGCCGGAAGGCTCGCCGAAAGGTTCGATGGCGATGACGGCGATGAATGCCCGCTGGCTTCAGGCGCTGGTGTTTCTGGCGGTGTTTCTCGGCGGCGCGATGCTCATTCCCGCCGGTTGCCGCGCGAAATCGCTGGCCGCGGGCGCGTTGATCGCGGCCGTGATTTTACTGGGCGTGTTCTATCCGGTCTTTGCGATGCAAACTCTCAATGGGATATTCGTTTTGGCGGTCTTCCTCGTGCTGGTGCTGTGGAGCGTGGCGTGGGTGTTTCAGTTGCAACGACGGCGGCCAGCCGCGGCTGCCGCCGGGACGAGCGCGACGCCTCCTAGCCGGGATTCGGGCGTCGATCTGACGCATTACGAGCCGCACCGCGCCGAGACGCCGCATCCCCCGTCTCCCGCGGCCGCCGAGCCGCCGAAGCCCGCGGGTGGAGACGGCGCGGAAGGAGGGAAGAGCCATGAGTAAAAAACAGGATTTGAAATTTGAAATTACCAATTTGCACTTCTTATTGCTCTTTTTCCTCTTGATTCCCGCGCTCCGCGCGGCGGAGCCGCCGAAAGTGGAGCGCGCTCCGCGCGAGATTTACGTGCCCTTCGACGATCTGAACGTATTGCTGGAGCAGCAGCCCAAGCGGGTGATGCTTTCGCGGGAGGAATACGACGAACTCTTGAAGAAGGCGAAAAAATCGCCCGACCAGCGCGCGCCGCAAGCCGCCACAATCGTCTCGGCCGAGTACGATGCGAAACTCGCCGGGCAGCGGGCGGAGATCCGCGGGACGCTGGGCATCGACGTATTGGAGGACGGGCTGGCCGCCCTGCCGCTCGATATCGGCGGCGTCGGCCTGCGGAGCGCGAAGCTCGACGGCAACGGGGCGTCGCTGGGGCAAGGCGAAGGCGGCACGCTCATGCTGTTCGTCGAGGGCAAGGGGCGGCACGAACTCCAATTGGAGATGGTCGCGCCGCTGGCGTCCACCTCGGCCAAGCAAAAATTGCAGTACCGGCTGCCGCGACCGCCGGCCGCGAAGATGCGGATGACCGTTCCCGGGGACGTGGAGATCAAAAGCGGCGCGGCGGTGATCCAGCGAACCGTGGAAGGGAGCGACAAGGACCGGCAGACCCGCTTCGAACTGCTTCCCCGCGAGGGCGACGTTGCATTGGAAATGTCGCTGAACAGCCATTTGGAACGCCAATCGCAGGCGTTCGCGGTGCGGAGCGTCTTGATCGACGAAATCACCGAAGGATACGAGAAGCTTCACGCGGCCGTCGCGCTGCAAATCCTGCATCGGCCGATGGACCAGTTCCGCTTCGCGCTGCCGGAAGGCTTCGAGATCACGGAAATCACCGCGCCGCTTTTGGCGCGATGGGACGTGCAACAATCGGGCGGCAAGAAGGTGGTAAACGTCAAGCTGCGCGAACAGACCGGCGAAACCGTGGTGCTGAACCTCTCGGCGCTCCGCACACCGAGCCGGCTGACGGCGTGGCAATCGCCCGCGCTGCAACCATTGCCGCCCGAAGAGGGAGCGTCGGAGGCGATCGCCCAATCGGCGATCGTGGGATTGATGGTCGAGGATCGCCTGCAGCCGGAAACGCTCGAAACGGGCGATTTGATCGCGATCGACGCCGCGGTGCTGGGCAAGGCGTTGCCGGAGAGTTTGGCGCATCCGGCCCCCGGCACGCCGACGCTGAAACCCGTGGCGGCCTACTACGCGCCGGAAGGGAAGTTCAAGCTTTCCGGAAAGTTCGTCAAGCCGCCGGTGGAAATCGCCGTGAACACGAGCCTTTTGTGGCGCATCTCGAACCAGGGCTTCGAGGTGCTGGGCGGTTTCACGCTCTTGCCGCGCGGCGAGAAGCTGTTTAGCTTCGATTTTTCGATTCCGCCCGATTGGACGATCGCCACAGTGACGGCGGCCGAGGAGAAGCCGCTGAAATTCGACCGTTTCGGATCTTCCGACAAGGCGGGCCGCGTGCGGGTTTATGTGCCGCAGGGGATGGCCGCCGATCGGGAGTTCAAGGTCAATTTCCGGGCGGTTCACGCACCCCAGGGCTGGCTAGCCGAGTGGAAATCGGCGAAGCGCGACTTTCCCGCGTTCGCCGTGGCGGGCGCGATCCGCGACGAAGGGGCGATCGCCATCGAGGCACGGGACGACATCGTGGTGCGGCCCGAAACGCTCAAGGCCCTCGTTCCGCTGGACGACAGCGAAAAGGCGCAGTACGGCTTGGAAGGCGTGGCCGTGAATCTGGCGTATCGCTACGAGTTGCCGCAATATGCCGCCGCGGTGGTTTTCGAGCGTACCGCGCCGCGGCTCTCCGCGCGGACGTTTTCTTTCCTGCGCATCAGCCCGGAGGGATTGAACGCGCATTACGAAGCGATCTACAACATCGAGGAAGCGCGGACGCAAAACCTCGCACTGTTGCTGCCCGAGAACACGCCCCACGCGCTCTCGATCCGCGGATTGGACGGCGCGGTGGTGAAGGAGTTCACGGCCGATCCGGCCGCCAAGGACAAAATGCGGCGCTGGCGCGTGCTGCTGGCCGAACCGAAAAGCGGCAAAGTTCGGCTGGCGGTCGATTTCCAGCAACCATTGCCGACTCGGGAGCCTAAGCATTACGCATTGCCGATCATCGCCGCCGACGGCGTAATTTATCAATCGGGCTTGATCGCCGTGGAAGGCTGCGCCGAGTTCGACGTGCAAGTGGCCGCCGCGCTGCGCAAAGTGGATGTGGGCGAACTGGTCGATGCCGACTACCAGCCCGGCCGGCGGCTGCTGGGCGTTTACGGATTCGCGGGGAATCCGCCGGAAGTGAAGATCGACGTGGCGCGGAATCCGGGCTATCCGATTTATGCGGCGATCGTGCAGAAGGCCGAACTCGTTACGCATCTTTCGCCCGACGGCGAAAGCCACACCGAGGCGAATTTTTCGCTGCGCACCAAGGCGCTCTATTTGGAATTGCAGTTGCCGACGGACTCGGCGCTTTGGTCGGCCGCGATCGACGGCGCGCCGATCAAGCCGCAGCGCGAAAAGCAGAGCATTCTCATTGGATTGCCGGCGGCTACGAGCAACGCGATCCACGAACTGAAGATCGTCTATCGCACGCCGACGCCGAGCTTGGGAATGCGCGGCGACGTGGAGCTTGCGGGTCCGAAACTGCGGCTACGCGGCGACCGCGAATCGGAGGCCGTCGAAGTGCCGCTGGCCGATCTTAAGTGGAAACTCTGCCTGCCCAGCGGGTATGAAGTCGTCCGCTCGACGGGCACGGTAACGACCGACGAACTCGATCGGCCCGCCCCCGCGGCGATGGCCCTCGCCGGTTCGATTTATGACAAGAGCGGCGGCGTGGGAAAATTTGGATTATTAACTCCGGCCAGTCAATACTCGCGGGAATCGGCGCGCCGGGTGGCCTCCAAATCGGCGGCGATGATCAACGAGGAATACGATTACAGCCGCAGCGTCAAAACCGACGCGCCTGTGGCGCGGCCTGCCGAGCCGCAGCCCGCCGACGAACTAGCGGTTGCATCGCCCGCTCCCGAAGCGCCCGCCGAAGAGGCGAAGGAAGCACCGCCGCCACCCGCCGCCATGCCGTCGCCGCCCGCCGATCAAGAAAAAAAGGAGGCTGGCGTCGGAGGGCAGGCTATCGTTCTGCACGAACAAGAATTGCAAGCTGCTCAAAAAGAAAAACAAATCCAATCCGAGTTTGGCGCCAAAGTCGAGCAGAAGGAACCGGCGTCATTTGAGATGACGGAAGGATTGGATGTCATCGTATTAAAGGGACGCAAGAAAGAAGTGGCTTCCGTTGAAAAAATCATCTCGGAGATTGAAAAAAAGGAGAAAGTGTTTACCGTACTCAAATCCCAGGAGACCTCACCATCCGGTGCCCGCGTCAAACTTTCCGGCATGCGGAGCTTGCAGATCGCGTTGGAAAGCGGTTCGGAATTCGCGGGGCGGACGATGACCTTCAAAAGCCTGGGCGCGGCCCCGGTTCTGCGGGTGGAACTGGCCGACCGAGAGCGGTTCGACATGCTCGGTTGGGGCGTCGCGATCGCGGCATTCTTGATCGGCGTCGCCCTGAGCCGGCGTCCGGCGGGAGCGAAAATCGGCTACGTGATTCTATTGGCGATCATCGCCACCATCGTGCCGGCGGTTTGGGACTGCATCGCCACCGCCTGGGTGTGCAACTTGTTGTTTTTCGCGGCGTGTTGGTTGGTACCGTATTATTTGATTACCGGCCTCCTGCGCTGCGTCTGCTCCCGTTGTTGCTGCCGCGCGAGCGAGCAAGTTATACGAAAAACGGCCGCTGCGGCATTGCTCTTAGCGATCTGCATGTCAATTTCGATCGGGAATGCGGCCCATGCCCAAGAAGCCCCGAAGCCGGGCGGCGCGTCCTATATAATTCAGGTGGTGGAGCCGGGTCCGCCGGTCGCCGTGCCCGACGACGCGATCATCGTTCCTTACGATGCGGCCCATCCCCCGATCCTCACGCCCGAGGAACGCGAGGCGGCGAAGAAGTCGGATAAGCTCTTGCTGCCTTATGAAAAATACGTGGAACTTTGGAATCGGGCGTATCCGGACAAGAAGATCGAGACGAAGAAACCGCCCGCCGACTACGCGCTGGCCGGCGCAACGTACAAAACGACGCTCGAAGGGGATGAATTCCTGCTGGTAACCGGCGAGTTGGAAATCGACGTTTTTTCCGGCGAATTCGTGCAGATTCCCCTGGGACTCGGCGGCGGCGTGCTCGCCCAGGCGACGCTCGACGGCAAGCCGGCGCGATTGAGTTTGGGGGTAATCTCGTCGCCTGCGTCGCCGTCGCCGCAACCTAACGCTCAGCAAGCACAACAATCCAAAACCGCGGCGCCGCCCGGCGGCGATCCGCGTTTCTTCCTGCTCGCGCTGGAGGGCAAGGGCCGGCATAAGCTGGAGATCGGCGTGCGCTTGAAGTTGACGCGCGACGGCGGTTGGCGGTCGGTCGATGGGCTGTTGCCCGCCGCGCCGGCCTCGGCCTGCGCGATCACCGTTCCGCTTTCGCAGACCGAAGTGCGGTTGGCCCGCCTCGCCGACCAGCTGAGCTACGACACGGAAAAACCGGGCGAGACGATTTCGACAGCCTTGGGGCCGGGCGGGGCGCTGGCGGTCCGCTGGCGGGCGAAGGCGGCGGAAACGAAGGTCGATCTCGCACTTGCCGCGCGGAGCGAGGCCGTGCTCGACGTCCAGGAAGACGGGCTGCGCTGGACTTGGCAGTTGAATCTCGATTTTCGCGGCAAAACCTTGGAGGAATTCGCGGTCGAAGTACCCGCGATGTACGTCGTCGAGAAGATCGAGGGGGGCAACGTCCGCGGCTGGCAAGCCGAGAAGAGCGCGACCGCGCAAACCGTAAAGATCGCGCTCTTGAAAGCGGCGAAAGACCGAGAACAAATTTTGCTCGTGCTTTCGAGAGCGGCGGCCATCGGGCAAGGGAACGAAAAGGAACTTTCCGCGGGAATGGTGCGTTTGAACCAGGCGGCCTTACATACGGGGCGGATTCTCTTCCGCCGCAGCCCGCTTTTGGATCTGCGCACGCTCGACCGCGCGGGCATGACGCGGACCGACATCCCGCAAGATTTGGCGAAGCAGGTGGGGGCCGAAAGCACGGCCAGCCCACTGAACGTGCGGCCTTTCGAGGCCTACGTATTCGACCGCAATCCGGCGGCGGCGATTCGCCTGGCCGCCGAGCCGACGGAAGCGAAGGCGACGGCCGAGGCGCAATCGATCCTGAAAATCACCGACGCGAACCGCACGCTCGATAGCCGCATTCTGTTCCACGTGAAGGATCGCCCGGTGTATCGCCTGCAAATGTATTTGCCCGACGATTTCCGGCTCGACCGCCTCTCGCCGGGCGATTTGGAACACGCCATCACCGCGGCGAACGGCCGGCGATTGCTGACGATCTGGACGACTTCGGGCCTGGCCGGCGATTTCGAGATCCGCCTGCAAGGAACGCTGGGCAAGCAAGCCGGCTTGGATAACGTGCCGCTGCCACGGCTGGAAATGCTGGGCGTCGAGCGGCAGCAGGGCGATCTCGCCGTGCAGGCGAGCGACGCCTACGAGGTCGCGGCCCTCGATCTCACGAATTGCGAGCGGGTAATGCTCGATCGCTTCTACGGCTGGCTCAAGCCCGAACAGCGAACGCTGACCCGGTTGGCGCTGCAATACCGCGCGGGCGATTACGCGGGGGCGGTCCGCCTCGCGCCCAAAAAGCCGGAAGTAACTTGCGACGCGCTAACGAACGTGCGGATCACCAACCGGGCGATCGAAGAGACGATCCTCCTGGATTACACCATCAAGAACGCGGGCGTTCGCAAGTTTTCCTTCATCCTCCCGTGGTGGATGAAGGACGCGAAGATCAACGTGCCGCTGCTGCGCGAGAAGTCGAACGAGCCGCTGGACAAGAGCGAGAAATCGCCGCGGCTCGTCAAGATCGAACTGCAAGTCGAAGCGATGGGACAGCATCGAGTGCTGGTGGAAAACGACCGGCAGCTCGAAAACACGCCGCAGGAAGCGCCGATTCCCAAAGTCAACGACGTGAGCGCCTGCCGACGCTGCGTGACGCTGGAAAGCTACGGCCGCGACGAGATCGTGGTCGCGGAAGGCAAGCTCGCCGGCATGGAAAAACTCCTGCCGGGCCAAAAGGAATGGGGCCGGCTGAAGGATTTGCTGGGCCGCGCCGTTACCTACGCCTACCTTATCGCGCCGGACGCCGCCGAGCCGAAGCTGGTATTTCAGGCGAACGAACGCTCGGCCTTGGAAACCACCCGCGCGCGGATCGGATTGGCGATCACCCGGCTGCTGGTCGATGAAAACGGCGCTTACCGGGCCGAACTTTCCTTCAATATGTTCAACACCATCGAGCAATTTCTGGAGATCGAACTGCCTTTGGGAGCCGAACTTTGGACCGCGCAGGTTGCGGGCGAACCGGTCAAGCCGGCGAGGCTCGATCCCAAGGACCCGCGCGGCGCGAAGATTCCGCTGGTGAAAACGGCGGCGGGCGATCTGGATTATCAAGTCGTGTTGCGCTACGGCGGCCGGATATCCGCGCCGGGAACGCTTGCGACGATCAGCTTCCCCTTGGCGCGATGCGTCAACGTTACGCCCGAATCGAGCACGGTGAAGCTTTACCTGCCCAAGGACCGGCGGTGGTTCGATTTCGGCGGCACCATGCGGCAGGTCGCGGAGGAGGCTGATTTGGTGGCTCAAGTGATCGCCGAGGACACGAAGCAGATCGGCCGCTTGCAGCAAACGATGCAGGAATCGCAAGGCGGTTCCAAATTCGGGAAAATTCGGGCATCGGAAAACATGAAACTGAAGCAAATCGGCTTGGGCCTTCATAACTCTCAAGATGCGCGACGATATTCCTTGGAAGCGAATGCCTCGCTGTCGAAGGAACTCGCGGCCAACGAGGCTGCCTTGCAAGCCACCCGGCAAGACG
Organism: Pirellulales bacterium; assembly: GCA_020846145.1. Lineage (GTDB taxonomy): Bacteria > Planctomycetota > Planctomycetia > Pirellulales > Thermoguttaceae > JADLEL01. The sequence continues at coordinate 18,641 of JADLEL010000205.1, forward strand.
TAGCCAAGTTCGAATCGGCCGCGCCGGAAAGCGCCTCCCAGGATAATCGCGAAAAGCTGCGCGAGTATTATTCCAGCCAGACGAACACTTACGCGGGAAAAACGCTGGTCCAAACCGGAAGCAATTGGGGCGAAACGCCCGCCGCGCAACCGCCGAGCGGGCCGGAGAGCGGCAAGCAAGCCCAGCAATTCAACGATGCCTGGCTGGCGGGGAACAAGCTCTTGAATCCGCAGCAACCGCCCGCGAAAGCCGGCGCGGAAGTGCGGAAGGGCGGCGGCCTCGAGCTTCGCGGCCAAGCGGTTCATTACGGTCCCCAAGGATACCAAACCTTAGGCAAGCCTTCCGCCGCGCAGGTCGTGCAAGGCAAGGGCAAGCGGGAATTGTCCGAATCGAGCGCCCAGCAGCAAATCGCTAGTCCCTATATGAACATGTATAGGAATGCAACTCCCGGCGGCGGCGAACAGGGGGGCGAGGAATTGCGCTATAAAGACCGGTACGCGCGGCAGCAGACCGCTCAGACGTTGAATCTCGAAGGGAACAAACCGCTCGACGCCGGCACTGTTCCGGAGCGATATTCCGTGATTGTTCCTCCATCGATGACGCCCGGCGGACAACCGCAGACACCGGGATTTGCGCCGCCCGTTGCGGAAAATGCCCCCGCGATGATGGGTGGAATGAGGGGGTATGGCGCAATACCGGAATCGACATCCGTGCCCAGTACGCCCCCGACATCATCGATTGCCCCTTTCGAGACCAACCTCTCCCTCGAGGTTAGTCAGGCCCGAGCGGTTCAAGGCGGTCTTCCGGCCGTTCCCGCCGCCACCGGCTTGGCGAGCCTCGAACTTCAATTTCCGTTCGAGGAGGCCGAACGCTGGTCGATTCATCGCTTTACCACGCCGCGGGGCGATACGGAAATCACCGCGCGCTCGATTTCCGACGAACTGCTGCGCCGCGTGGGTTATGCCTTGGGGGCGATTGCGGCCATTTTGCTGATTGGCTTCCTGGCGCGCCGCGGGGCGCGCCGCGGCGGCGGTTGGATCGTCAGATCGCCGGCCACGACCTCGATGATCGTACTGGGCATCCTCGCCGTTTTTCTGGGCGTATTTCCCGTATTGGGCATCGTTGCAATCGTAGCGGGAATCGCTCTGAAAATTGCGTCGCCTGGAAAAAAAGCAGTCGCGAAGGGGTGAAGGACAAAACCTTAGTTCGGCGAGAACCGACCGGGCCGGGGGCGGCCCGGTTCGCCGGTGAATTTCGCGGGAGAGCTTATTTTTCGCCCTTTTGGTATCGTTCGAGGCGTTCGCGGTATTCGTCGGCCTTCTTTTTACCGTCCTCGGTTTCTTGGGGAACCAATTCGAGCGCTTTCGACTCCCATTTGGCGGCGTCCGCGAATTGGCCGGCTTCCGCGTGGGCCACGGCGAGCGTATCGAGGAAATCGCAATCTTTCCATTCGGTGATTTCACAAGCCCGCGTGGCAAAGCCGATCGCTTGCCGATTATCGCGAATTTTCGCATCGGCGGAGGTAGCCAGATAATAGGCGAGGTTGTTCATGTCGTTGGCGGCTTTATTCATTTCTTTAAGCTTTTCGTAGCATGAAAGCCGCAATTCGAGAACCGACACGAGCGATGCGAGATCATTTTTCGGATCGAGGGAATCGGCGGCGTTCGTGAGATCGGCGAGCGCCTTGCGGGAATTGGCTTCGGTTTCCTTTGGGTCCGCCGTTTCGGCGTCGATCAAATCGAAGTAGGCGGAAGCGCGGTCGAGATACGCGTGCGCGAGCCTGTTTTTATCCGCCGGCTCCTTGGCGAATATATCGATCGCCTTGCCGAAGGCGGCGACCGCTTTCGCCGGTTCCTTCAGGTCGCCATAGACGCTGCCGAGCTGCAATTGCACGTTCGCGTTCGCGGGATCGAGCGTCGCGGCCCGCAAAAAGTCCTCGACGGCCTTGTCCGATTGTCCGAGTTTGCGATAGGCCCGGCCGCGATTGACGAAATCGGTGTCGTCGTTGGGATTGATGCGGAGCGCGGCGGACAAGGCGTCCACGGCCTCCTGCCAGCGGTTTTTGGCGAGCCAAGCCGCGCCCAGGCGGCTGAAGATGCGGTAATCTTGCGCGTCGAGATTGCCCGCCTGCTCCAAGTCGGCGATCGCCTCGTCGTAGCGTTTTTCGGTCAGCAGCGCGGTGCCGCGTCCGAGATAGGCGGCGGCGAAATCGGGGGGAGACTGGAAACGCGCCCCGCCGTCGAGCGATTTCGCCTTTTCCAGGTCCGCGATGGCCTTGTCGTAGTCGATGGGCTCGAGATTCAAGGCGCATCGGCCGCGGAGAAAGTAGGCCTCGGCCAGATGCGGATTTTTTTCGATTGCCGCGTCGCATTTTTCCCACGCCGGCCGCCATTGCCCCAGCGCGATCAGCGACTTGGCCGACTCCAAGAGCGGCAGGGCCGGATCGGGCGGTTTTTGCTCGGTTTTCGCGGTCGATTGCCCGCCTGCGCGCCGATCGGCGTCGCCGGATTTTTTTTGCGAGGCGTTCGATCGCGAATTGCCGGAATCGACGATCTCCACCTTTTTTCCTCCAGAATCGCCATCTTGCCCCTTGAAGAACCGGTCGCGATTCACGAGCAGGTAGCCGCCGGCGCTACCGCCGACCAGCAGCAGTAATCCGAGGAGCGTAAGGGGCAGTTTGCTGCGTTTGGCCGTTTTGCGGGACACGGGCAAGAGTTGCGTGGCCGGGAGGGCGGCCGCCGCCCGCTTCAAGGCGTTGACCATGTCCAGCGACGAGGGAAAGCGGTCCGACGGATTCTGCGAGGTCGCCCGGCGAAGCACGGCCTGCTCTTCGGGCGAGAGTTTGGAAAAATCGAGTTTTCCCTGGCGCTTGGCGTCCATCACGGCGGCGAGCGTTTCGTCGCGGTAGGGAAGGGTGCCGGTCTTCAATTCGTAATAGCTCACGGCCAGGGAGTATTGATCGGTCGAAGGACTGGGCTTTCCCTCGACCAGGCATTCGGGCGCGGCGTACGCCAAGGTGGCCGCCGCGGTGGTGGTGCGGTCGGCGCCCATCATCCGCGCCAGGCCGAAATCGCAGACCTGCGCCCCGCCGCCGACGATCATCAAATTGTGGGGCTTGATGTCGCAATGCTGAATGGCCGCCGGTCCGGAACCCAGGTTGTGCAGCGGCCGGTTGAGAAAATCGATGGCCTCGGCCGCGTCCTCGAGGTAGTGCAGCAACTCGTCCTGCGGGACGCCCGCCAGCCCCTCGGCGAGGCACTCTTGCAGCCGGTCGTAGAGGCTCTTGTCGCCGAGGCCCATGGCGATGATGAGTTCGACGGCCAGCGGCCGGACGAGCGCGGGCGGGGCGGCCATGGTCGCGCGAAGTTCCGCGGGCTTGGTTTCCACGGCGCAGGTTTCGGCGGCGCCGACCAGGGCGTCGTCGATGATTTGCCCTTCGGCGTTTTTCAGCCAGAAGGAAAAGATCGGCACCAGATGCGTGTGGCGGATTTTTTTCACGAGCTGCAGCGCGCGGAATTCCTTCCGCCCTTCGGTGCCGCCGAGTTGGATGATCTTCAGCGCCGCCTCGGCGCCGCCGGGGGCCGAAGCCTTCCACACCTCGCCGAATCCGCCGCGGCCCAGGAACTCCGTCAAGCGGTAGCCGGAGCCGGGAACGGGCTCGTCGCCTTCGCGGTATTTGCGTGCCATGTGCGAATCGCTGCCGAAAGTTGCCTGAACGGAAGATCGAGGGAACGACGCCTCCCTCCCCCAATAAGTGTAGGCAAGAAAAGGAATTTGGGCAAGCCCGATTCGAAAGAGACGGTTTTCTCTTTTGCCCGGACCATCAAAGCGGGCTGGGCGGCACTTTCACTTTCAACGGCCGATCGGGTGGCGAGGCGAAGGCGCCGTCCTTCAATTTTTCCTTCGCGGTAAACAGAATGCGGTAGCGATCGGCTTCCGCCGCGGCGGAATCGTCGTAGAAAAACGTATGCGCGATCGTGCCGGTCTTGTCGTTGTAACGGCGCTTGATCGATTTCGGCGGCGGCTCCATAGCGACTTTGACCAATCCCAGATCGCCTCCGGGCGAATGGCTCTCGGTGACGATGACGCGAAACGGATCGGCGGGCTTGTTGCCGCGCTTGGTCTCCACTTCGAAGGAGACGTTGGCCACGCCCTCAAGTTGCAGATTTTTCCCGCGGAGCTCGGCCACGGCGCCTTGCCGGTCGGGTTCCGTGCGCGCAAATTTGCACCAAAAGCGGATTTCCGCGTCCTCGGTCTCGGGCGGCCAGCGCGGGACGGCGAACTCCAGCACCGGCACGGGACGGTTCGGCACGACCGCGCGGTCGTAAAAGATGAAGGGCGCCGCCGCGGGACGGCCTTCCGGCGTTACCGGTGTAATTTCCGCCCAAACTTCGAGCGGGCGCGGACTGAACCGTTCGGGATCGGCGCTTTGCACCGAGACGAAAAACCGCGCTCCGCCGCCGGTCGGTTCGGGCAGATGCGCCCCCAGGAATACGGTGCGAATCCGCGGATCGCTTCCCCCGGAAACGTCGGCCGAATCGCGCAGCCGCTCCTCGTAGCGGCGATGCGCCAAGCGCCTCTTTCCATCCAGCGGATTCTCTTTCACTTCCAGCTCCAGCGCCTCGCCGCCTTCCACGGTTACGTCGGCCTTCGCGGCTTCGATCCGCGCGGACAACCCGCGCTCGACGAGCTGCACGCGGTAATCGCCGGGCCGATCGATCGTTTCGCAGATCGCATTGAGGTCCAGCGGCTCGGAGGTGATGAATTTTCCGTCGCCGATCCGCTGCACCTCGTATTTCAACAAGCCGACCGTTTTTTCCAGGGCGCCGGTCAAACTGGCGAGATCGTTCACCGGATAATAATGGTGCCGGCTTTTAGCGAAACTCATCAGTTCTTGCGCGCTCGATTTTTCCTCCGCGGAGGCGAAATTGGTCTCGTCGAGGTCGAATCCCAGCACGTCCATTTTCACGTCCTTGCGGGCCGGCTCCGCGAAGGCGGCCTCGACGTCGCCGAGATTTATCAGCAGTTTCGACAGTTGCGGATCGGAGAGGATTTGTCGATTGTCGCGATCAAATTGCGCATTGCCGCCGTCGGTCAGAACGATGAGGTGCCGTGCGGCATCGGGATCGGCCGCGTCCAGGGCCTTCAATGCCTGGATGATGGACAGATACAGCGGCGTCTCGCCCAACGGCTGCAGCGCGTCCAGCCGCTCTTTCACGGCCGCGCATTCGTACTTGGCGAAGCGGCCAGGAGGCAGGACCATTTCGACGTCGAAGCTGGGGCGGACGTTGAAATTCGGCGGCGGCGCGATGAATTCGGCGGGGTTCTTGGGATCGGGCATCACGATTTGAAAATTCGTTTTCGAACCTCGAGGTTCGTCGATCCAGCGCACGCGGTGTGCGTAGAGCATGAGACCGACGTTGTAGGAATCGGGCGACTTCGCCAGCCATTCGAGAATTCTTTCCAACGCGTCGCGCACGACCTCGAACCGCGTGCGCTCGCGGACCGGTCCTTCCTGGCTCGATCCGCTCCGGACCATCTTGCTCATGCTGCCCGAACAATCGAGGATGAACATCAGATTGCTTTTCTTCAAGGTGCTGCCGCGAACCGCGATGGAGGGCTTGGGAGGCATCTTATTCACCCAAAGCGCGTCCCAGCCCGCGGAGGAATTCACGTAGAATTCGCGGGCGCGGAGAAAGCCGCGAAAATAGGCGGCGGCGCCGAGCCGCGGCGTTTCGCCGAGCCGGCCGTCGTTGAGGATCCAAAACGAGACGCCTTTCGGCCGTCCGCCGTTCGGCAGGGATTTGGGGATGCGGCGCAGGTCCGGCGCATCGAGATCGGGCTTGCTCGAAACCGGGAAGAGCGAATCGTCGCCGGCTTGCAGGAAAACCGCCGCTTCGCCGGGAGGAAATCCGTCCGCCGCGGAAACCACGATGCTTTGCGGAACGGAAGCTTCCTCCTCGTCGATGACCAGCGTCCGCGGTTTTTCCATTTCCAGCCCTTGGCGAGCGGCTTCGCGGCCGCTTTCGAGCCGCTTGCAGACGGCGCCTTCCTTCTGCGCGGCGTCTTCGGGGAACAGTTCGGCCGCGGATTTCAGATAGGCGTCGGCGGTCAATTCGAAATAGGGCGGTTCGGCGGGACCGCTCGGTCCCCAAAAATCCTGCAAGGTCCGCCAGGCCTGCCAGAGCAGCAAATTGTGCCGGTCGAGATTTTGCAGCCGATGCAGCGGATCGAGCTTCGGATCGGCCCACGACAGGCTTTCGCCCCGCAGCGGCGCGAACGCGCGCACCATGCGCTCGGCCGCGCCCAGCGGCCGGCGGATGTCGTTCAGTTCCGCCAGCCGGGGTTGGTCGATTTGCGCCTGGCGGATCGTCTCGGCGAGTTGCTTTTTGCAGATCTCCCGTTCCTCGTTCAGCAACTTGCGCACGCGGCCGCCTTGGGCGGCAAGTTCCGCGGCCGACAACGGTTTCTTTTCATCAGCCGCGCTCGCCGATGCGGTGAAAGGATCGTCCTCGCCGGATGCCGCCGCGAGAGCCAAGAGCAGCGGATGCTTTCGGGAATCCGGGAAAACCAGGCCGGCGAGGTAGGGATCGGCGAGATCGGCCGGCGCGGACGCCGTGCTGCCGTCGGGCGCCGCTTCCTTGAACCTCCCGCTGGCGCCGGCGATCTTCAAGCAATTTTTCCAATAGTCGTTGCGCTGCGCGCCGGTAACGAGCGGCACGGCGAGCACGTTGAGCAGCCGGGCGAGTTTTTCCTTGTGTTCGCCCTCGCTGCTTGCGCAATCCTTGAAATAGGCCGACTCCAATTCATCCAATTGCTTCTCGAGCGCGGCGGTCGCTACGCCGATTTCGTCCGCTGCAGAGCCAGCCTTCTCCCCGTCGAGCAGCAGGGCCAGCCGCCGCGCGGTTTTTGCCGTTTCGACGAGTTGGGGATCGAGTTCGCTCCGCCGATGCGTGCGGGAAAGAATCCACCGCGCGAGGTAGGGGACTGCGCCGTAGGCCCGGTCGCGCGCGCGATATCCCGCGGCGGCGATTTTCGCCGTTTCTTCGGCGCGCCGATAATTGCCCGCGGCGTCGTTCCATTTTCCCTCGGCTTCGCGGAGCGCGGCGGCGGAGCCGACGAACAGCCGATCCTCCGCCTCCCGGCGCAGGGCATCGCCCGCATCCACCTGCGGGAAGACCCCATAAAAGGCCCGATCGTCGCGGGGCGCCGCGGCGGTCTCGGCCATGGTTCGCGCGCCGATCGCTTGTTTTACCGCTTGCGGCGAAACTTCCCAGACTTTCGCGTCGAGAAATTTGTCGAGCATGCGCAGGAATTGCGTTTCCACGAACTCGGCTTCGCCGGCGTTCGGCCGATCGACGCCCCCTTCGACGAACTGCAATATTTTGGAGAGCATCTTGCGGTCGAGGGGCTCTTGCGACGCCCAGTTCCACGCGGCGGCCGAGGCGGCAAGGTAGGAATAGCGAAGCGGCTCCGGCGGCGGCGGTTCGGGAGCGGGCTTTTTATCGGAAGCGTCCTTGGCGGGGGCCGGCGCGTTTTTATCGCCCGCTTTCGCTGCGGCTTTTGCCGCCGGTTTATTCTCGGGACTTTTTTCTTGGGCTTTTCCTGCCGCTTCCTTTGCGGAGTCTTTTTCTTCGGCTTTTACCGCCGGTTTATTCTCGGTGCTTTTTTCGTTTCCTTCGGTTTTTACCGCCGGTTTCGCTTCGGATGCTGTTGCTGTAGCTTCGGTCTTGGCGGGTTCCTTCCAAGGCGGCGGCAATTTTATCCATTCCGCCGCGCTCGGACCTTGGCCGAACGCCGCCTTGAGCGGCAGGCTGTAGGCGGCGAGGCTTGAATCCGCGGCGCGGTTTTCCAGCCCGCGGAGTTCGAATTCGGTGCGCGAGGCCTGGCTCGTGAATTGCTCTTCATAGGTCGGCCCGGCCTGCGCCAGTTGCTCCAGCCGCAATAATCCCTGCTGCACCTTTTCCCATTCTTGCGGGCAGTCGCACGGGATTCGCTTCTCCCCGTCATTTTTCAGTTTGGCGTGCCGATCCCACAGCCCCCGCAGCTTATCCCAGCGAGCATCGCCGGAAATATCGGCGTGGGGAATAGGCTCCTGGTCCTGCGATTTGTCGAAGACCAGCGGGAAATCCACGGCATCGGACGGAATGAGCATCGGAGTCTGGTCGTCGGCGCGCTTTTCGGAGACCCATTGCTTCACGTTGCGATTCAGGTACGCGAACAAATCCCGCAAAGTGATTTCGCCGTTTTTTCCGGGTCGTGCGGCCCCGCTGAGGCCGCGCCATAAAAAGTAGCCGAACACCGAATTCCGCAATTCGGGCGCCGCCCAGCCGATCTGTCCGGGCGAGGCCGAATTGAGCACCACCAGACCGGGCACGTTCTGGTCCTTGACGACCGCCGGCAGCCGTTCGGCGAAAGTATTGCCGAGCAAGCCGATGCTCCAATTCAAATCCATGCGGTTCGCGTCGAGAATCAGCAGTTTTTTGACTTTTTCGGAGCGCAATTTCGGATTGCCGGCGAAAATCCGCTTCAACTCTTCGAGCAATTCGGACACGCGGAGCCACTTCGAGCTATCCAGCGGCGGCGCGTCGGGCGGAATCAGGCAGGGTTCGCCCTCCTCGTTGACCGCGCCGTGCATGCTGAGGTAGATCGCCAGCGCATTCTTGGCGGGTCCGCCGGGTTCGGCCTTTTCGAGCTTCAGGCGAAGCTCTTTCAATCCGGCGGCCCGCGATTCGAAATCGACCGCGTCGTAGAGGAGCACTTTTTTCTCGTCGAGGCCGGAGGCCGCCTTTCCGTGAAGGTCGCGGAAGCGGTTGGCGTCTTCCCGGGCATAAGCGTTCGGCGGCAGGGGATATTCGTAGTTCACGGCCGTTACGGCGAGGAAGGGAGTGAGTTTGGGCGTCCAGAGCAGCCAGATTACGAAGCCCGCGACCAGCGCGAGAAAGATCGACGACCAGAGAAAAACTTTCGTGCGGTAGCGCGTGACGGAGCGTTCGACGCCGTCGTCCACTTTTTTTGCCCAGCCGCCCGCCTTGGCGGCGCGAGGACCGGAAGAGGGCGTTTTTGCTTTCGACCGCCAACCGGCGCGGCCCGCCGGATCGGAAGGAGGACGAGGATCGGGCATGAGATGGTTCCCCAGTTAATTTTTTCGCACTTTCGTCAAGGGGAGCGCGGTGAACGGCAAAATATCGTCCGGGGCGGCGGTGGGAGTTTGCAGCCCTTCGGTGATCTTCGGCACCGATTGCTTGAGATAGGCGACCAATTCGTCGAGCGTAACGTAGCCCGATCCGGCGGTGTCGGCCCGGCCGCCGAGCGCCTCCAACAGGCATTTGGTGAACGCGCCGTGTCCCCAGGAGGGCTTTTCCGCCGAGCGCTGCTCGCCGGTCGAAGCGGTAACGGTGAAGACCACGTCTTCCTGTAACTGGCGGACGGCGGCCTTCAGATCGCCCGAGCGCGGCGGTTGGATCGCGCCGCTGTGGCAGGTATCCAACAGGGCCAATTTGCGGCAGGGCACGTCGGCCAATTCGCGGAAATCGTCCCAGGAAATGCAATCTTCGTATTTTCCCTTCTCGAAATCGGACATTTTGAAATCGTGCCCCACGAAGTAATACTTCTTCGTCTCCTCATCGACGATGCCGTGGCCGGCCAGGAACAGCAGCAGCAAGTCGTTGGGCCGGGCGACGGTCTTCAATTTCGCGCCGAGTTCCGTAAGCGCGGCGCGGAATTCTGCCGGCGTGACTTTTTTATCGGTCAACAGGGCAACGTCGTCGAGCGTATAAAGCCCTTGCGAGTTCTTGCCGAGCGATTCGGCGACGGCTCGGGCGTCGGCCACGGAAAATGCCAGCGGCCGAATCTCCGGATCGCCGTACTTGTCGATGCCCATCGCCACGATGAAGAGTTTCGGCGGCTGCGTTTCGGGCGCCGCTTGATGATCGACGAGCACGTCGCCGAACGCCGCGGTGGGGGCGTCGGTGCCGACCATCACTTGAATCAAGTTCTTCCGGTCTTGCGGCAAGGAGACATCCCACTCGTAAGTCATTTCCGTGCCCGAGGGGAGCGCTCGCTCGCTTATGAGTTGTTGGTTCTTGCCCACCACGCCGTTGGCGAAAACCTTCGAGTGTAGCACTTTGCGGTCGGGAGGGACTTCGATTTTCGCGCGGACACGGGTCGAGGCGTCCTTGATCGTCGAGCCGGGGGCGGGCGCGAGAATCTCCACGCGCGGCGTGGCGGCGATCTGCTGCGGCAGCGATTCGTTCAACTGGGCGGGGGGCATTCCGGCGGCGAGTTGAAACGCGCCTTGCAAACTTCCGGCCGCAAGCAGCCGTTCCATGAGGTCCGGCCGTTCGAGCTTTTTGAAGAATTGATCGGCCCGATAGAAGTCGGGCAGACGCTCTAGGCCGCGATTGACCTGCCAGCCGAACATGCGATGGCCGTTCATTGAGGCGTCGTAGTAGCCCGCGGGCGTCCAAAAGGCCCATTCGCGGTTCGCGGCGACGAACAGCGTGGCCAGCGGTTGCCAGGCGGGCAGGATTTGAAAAGCGGGGCGGTCCTTGCCGCCGCGGTCGGGCGCGAAAACGACTTGCGTCCCCCAGGGCATGTCGCGCAGGGCGGAAAGCATTTCTGCCGGATTATCGAGCGCCTTATCGACGATCGCTTTGTCATCGCCGTCCGCCGGCCAGCGAATTTCCTTGATCGCATCGCCGTCGCGCACGCCTTTGTGAAACAGCGGCCCGGCGGGGTGGACTTTCTTGGCGAGCAACTTCCCGCCCTCGACGGCGAAATCCGCACCCCAGTAGCCGAGAGGTTCCCGGCCGCGAGTCAATTCCGCGAGACTCCAGAAGCGGATCGTGCCGTCGGCGGCCCCAGAGACGAGATACTTTAAATCGCGGGAAACTCCGAGCGAAGTCAGGTAATCGTTGTGCCCGCGGAAATGCCGCAGGATGGGGCACGGCCCTCGATCGGCCAATTTACAGACGTAGATGCTGTTTTGGCGATCGGTTCCCACGGCGATGGCGAAGGGCTTGCCGGCGGCGTTGGGAATCCAGCAGTAGCAGCGGATGCGGCCTTCGTCGAGATGCGGGAGCTGCGATTTTAGCGCGACCGTTCCCTGGGGCGCGCCGTTCACGAACAATTGCAGCGTGCCGTCGGCTTGCGGCTTGGCCGTCCAACCGCCGGCGAGCCATTCGCTGGGCAGCCAATCGGCCGGATCGGGTTTTTGCTCGGGACCGAGGGCGAGTTTCGCCGTATCGAAAGTTTCTTGCAGGTCGGCGGAATTATTGAAGCCGCGGTCTTGAAATTCCGTGCCGAAAGCCACGCGATAGAACGGTTCCTTGGCGGCAAAGGCGACCTTGAGAATTTTTTGGCCGGTTCCGCGCAGCGCGACCGGTTTTTCGGCTTGGGCTGCCGGATTATCTTGTTGAAGATCGGCAAAATTTTCCACGAAGACTTCGTTATTCTTCCCGCCGACGTAGGCAAAACGCTTTCCGTCGGGACTGAATGCGCAGGCATGAACGTGATCGGGTAAATCGCGGGTGGCAATCGTTTTCGATTCGCCGATATCCCGAATGATCAATTGACTTTTTGCATTTTTTCCGTCGATTGCGGTTCCGACGAGCAGCGTGCGCCCATCGGGATGAAAAGATAAGGAGATTACCGGACTGCGAAAGCGTGTTGCGCTATTAAAGGTCCAATCCTTACCGTCCCAAATTAATTGCGAACCATCCAGGTGGGCGGAGGCCAGCCATGCTCCATCAGGGGAGGCCGCCAATGCGCTTACACCGCCTTTTTGCGGAGAACCTGACGTGCGATGGTTTTGCGGATTGTTGACGTCTATAAGCATTAGATCCCACCAAAGCGATCGATCGTGGAAAATCCTCGTGAACACCGGGACGACGATTTGATTGTTCCCTACAAAACAAACCGGCCGCGTTTTCGGCTGTTGGGCGATAAGAGCGGCTATTTCCGGACCATAAGTTTTTTCATCCGGTTCGTAGATCGTTACCGGCTTGCCGCCTTCGCGGTCCCAAAGCAACACGCAGCCGGAAGTATCGGCCGAAACGAGCCGTTTTCCGTCGGGCGAAAACGCCAGCGAGCAAACGGTTTGCCGGTGGCCTTCGAGGACCTTGACCATTGTGCCTTTCACCGGATCGACCAATAGGATTTCACCCAGCGAACCCATCGCCCCGTAGCCGCCGATGGCCAACAGCCCATCGTTGGGGGCGGAGGCCAGCGCGTAGATGCCGCCGCGCAATCCGCGGGCGACTTGCCAGCGAATCGTGCGCTCGCGGAGAAAGGTTCGCTTGATGTCGCGGAGCGTCGAAAGATTCCACACCAACACGTCTTTATCGAGTCCGGCCGAGCAGAGCCGCTCGGAATCGGGCGCGAACGCCAGCGCCTGCACCGTGGCGGTATGCCCGCCGGCGTTGATCCGCAGCCACGGCTCCTCCTCGACCGTCAGCTTCGTGCGCACGATGTCGCGCTGGGTTGCTTCATCGGCGATAAGGGAAGTCGAGAAAGCCGTCGATAAAACCGCAAGGAATATGCCGACCATTCGGTGGATCATTTTCTTATTCATAAATAAATTACGAAACGAAGAGCGGCTACGGTTCAGGCATCTAATTTCAAACGCGTATCAACAGTCGAGTAGGAGAGGGGCCGTAGGGCCGCCTCTCCTACTCGACTGCCTCCGCGTTGAAATCGCGCGGTTATTCTATTTCTTCTCCGTTTTCTCCTGAATCGATTTCAGCGGGATGCTCACCAGGAGTTTGGCGTTTTCGTCTTTGTTTTCGGCGGCGTAAACCGCCGCGGTGCCGCCGGTTTTATCGATAGTCGGCTCCTCGAAGGTGCCTTCGGTAACGCCGCGTTTTTTCACGTCGGCGGCCATGTTCTCGCGGGCTTTGGCGTCGCTGGTCAGGCCCCGCCAGGTGACGGTTTTATCGAGCACTTCCTGCTGCCGCTCGCGAACCGATTTCAGCGCCTTCTTCACCGTGGCCTTGAGGGTTTTACGCATCGCCAATTCTTCGGGCGAATCCACTTCGCCCGGCTTCTTGGTCAGCACGTTCGCCAGGACCGACCGGCTGCCCACCGGCTTCTCCGTGGCCACGACCAGCAGCGTCTCTTCGCCGGGCGGGTCGGTGATTTCCAGGAATCCGTCGTCGGGCAGCGCGACCGCTTTGTTCGCCTCGGCGAGCGGCGGGTCTTCGTCTTCGGTGGGCAAGAGGAATCCGCTCTTCCCGCTCGCCCCGATATGGAAAATGTAAACGTAGTATTTGTTCAAGGGCTCGATCGACACGCGGACCTTGTCGCCCACCTTGAATTCGTAGGTTTTCGGATCGACGGGCGTTTCCTTGCCGTCCTTGAAGAGCATCACCTTGTAATCGACGGCGATCAGGTTTTTGACCGGCTGCGTGAAACCGACCAACTTGGCGATCTCCTTGCCCTCGCCGTCCTTGAAATACTTGCGCGTCAGGTCGCGAAAGGTCGGCTCTTCGGCGAACGCGGTCGAGGACAAGCCGAACAGGGCGAGGCAAAGAAATCCTACGAGGAATTTCGTTTTGCCGACAAAAGAGCGTTTCATGATCGTTACCTCCCAAAAAAGTATGTGGTTTGATTTAGACAATTAATTATCAACATTAATGAAAAATCCCCTCTGAGGAAGTGTATGCGATACGCCGCGCAAAGGCAATAGCAGTAGTTATGTATTTTTTAGCCGATCATCACTTGGGGAAATCCCACGGTAATCGCGCCTCCGTGAACCGTCATATCGCCCAGTCGCGCCGCCGGCATCCCCCCGATCAATACCGTGAACGAACCCATGGCGACTACGTCGGGCGGGCCGACGCAGGTTACCGCATCGCCGACGCGGGCTGCGGGCATGCCGCCGATCATGACCGTCGGCAAACCGACGATAATCGGTCCGCCCACGTGCGGCACCACGCCCGTAACCATGGGGCATACGTGCAAATCTCCGATTCGTGCGGCGGGGGGCATGGTGTTTACTCCTTAGTGTATTACGTCGATGCCCCCAGGACTGGTTCTTTGCGGACGAATCCCAATTCATCGAGCAGCTTGGCGCTCGAAGTGGGGCCGAAAAACTGCCAAATTTCGGGCAGGTCGGGCAGTTCGATGAGCACCGCCTCAATGCCCGTGAAAAAACTCCGCACGAAATGATGCATCCCCTGAGCCAAGAGCATCGACATCACGCCGGGCCAGCAGTAACCGACGATGCCCGCGCTCGGATCGGCCTGTTGCGGCTTCGCCCGCAGGCAATTCCGCAAATGCTCCATTAAACCCGGTTTGTCGTAGCGCGAAAACAACGTCACCACGGCGTCTTTGCCCCAGCCTAGCTCGACGATCGCCGGCCATTCGGCGTAAGCCGCGGCGGAAACCACGACCGGCGAAGCCAACGCGGCGGCTTCGGGGGGAATCCAATTGAACAAATAATCCTCCACGCCCGGCGGTCCCGGCGGTTGCGCCTCGATTTTTCTGCGATCGACGATCAGATGCAGGGGAATTTTCAAACCCAGCAGGTTGGCCAGATCGGTGGGGCGGATGTCGGTTAAAGTGCCGCTGCATAACACCAGTCCCGACGCGCAAGTCTCCAAGGCATAGGTTACTTTACCGCGTTTCGCCGGCCGCGTTTCCGCCGCATGGGGCGGCACGGCCGCCAAGGCGGGCGCGACACTTGCGGCGGCGGGAGTCGCAAAAATATCTTTTTCGCCGGCGACGGTCGATTCCGCGCCGCGCCGCGGGGCTTCCGCGGATTCGCTTTCGATCCGCACGCGAAAGGCGGTGCTCCCCGCGGTGATTTCGGTATCCGAACGCAGCGCGGTCCGTTCGCCGAGGGGCCGGCCGTCGAGCATCGTGCCGTTGCGGCTGCCGAGGTCTTTAAGGTAACAGGCGCCGGCGTCGGTTTCCAGCGCGAAATGCACGGAGGACATGCGGCCGTCGTGGGGGACGGAGAAGTCGGCCATTTCGGTGCGGCCGACTTGAACGGTCTGGAACGCGCCCAGCACGAACTTTCGTCCGCTACTCGGTCCCGATATTACTTCGAGGATCACGCGCATGATTCCGCTGGTTCGCCAAGTTGTTTTACTCGTTCCCACGCTCCCGCGCGGGAACGCAATTCCCCGACGCTCCGGCGTCGGAGGTTTTTCTCCTCTCGTCGGGACTTCGCAGCGCTCGTCCCACCCCACTGGTCCGACAAGTAACAGTTGACAGATTTACGTTGGGGCGACGGTTGAACTATCGCCCCCAGGGATGGCAGTGCAACTGCCATCCCAACGAACTGCCATTTTAAGATTGTCGAACCACTACATTTTATCGTTCAATTAAAAGGGGGTCGATTTCTGTCCGGTTTTCGAATCGTCGGCGGGGTCTGGCGCAGGCGGGGATACTTCCGCGGGATCGGAGGGCGCCGCGGGATTGGCGCCGGCGCCGGACCCCGGCGCGCCGCCGCTGTTGATCATCACCATGGTCCCCTGGATGAACACGCCGGCCGGATTGATGTCGATGAAATTGCCGCCGACCTTGAGCGATAATTGCGCGCCGGCTTCAATCACCAAGGTCATGCCGGCTTTGACGTGGACGGCCATGCCGGCCTCGAGGGCGTAATTCATACCCACTTTCTGCTGCAGGTCGCCGCCGACCGTGAGCGATTGGCCGCCGTCGATTTTTTCCTTGAGGTCGGCTTTGACATGCAGATTGCTTTCCTTGCCGATGAGTTCTTTTTTCACGCCTTCGACGGTGATTTCCTGATTGCCGTCGCCGTCGATGCCGCCGACGCGCAAGAGCATTTCGCCGCCGATCTGCTCAACGCGGTTGCGATGCACCTTGAGATATTTGTCAACGAAGACCTCCTCGAATTGCATGCCGACTTTTTGGCCGTCTTTTTCGCCGCCGATGGTCCGATGCCGGTCGTGGCCGATGTTTTCGCGCGAGTCGTTGATCACGCGCACGTCCATGTCTTTTTGGCCGTGAACGAAAATTTGTTCCGACCCCTTTTTATCCTCGAAGCGGAGTTCGTTGTATCCCTCGCCCCCCTTGCTGCTGTTGGTCTTGATGTAGCTTTTTGTCTTTTCGTCGGGCAGGGTGTAGGGGGGCATCTGCTCGGCGTTATAGACCACGCCGGTAATCAGCGGCTGGTCGGGATTGCCTTCCAAATAGCTGACCACGACTTCCTGGCCGATGCGGGGGATGAACATCGTACCCCAGCCTTTGCCCGCGCTGGATTGCGCGCAGCGAATGAAGCAGGTGGTCTTATCGTCGCGTTTGCCTTCGCGGTCCCAATAGAACTGCACCTTCACGCGGCCGTACTTGTCGGTATAGATCTCCTCGCCCGCCGGTCCGACCACTACCGCCGTTTGCGAGCCGACGATCGTCGGCTTGGGGGTGATTCGCGCGGGCCGGAAGGTGACGGAATCGGGAATGCAGGTGAAGCTGTTGAAGTAATCCTCGCCGAACAAATCGCCCGTTTCGTAACTGCCCGGCTCGGTGGCCGAATGTTCGATGGAGGTGATAACGTAGGTTTTCCCCTCTTCCGCGGAGGAGCGATGCTTATTCACCTTGAATTTGCCGCCGACCGTGAAAGTGCGGCATTTGCTCGCCGCCTCGACCATATCGTGCGCGGCTTCGGTCTCCTCCATGCGGATTTTCGTGAGCGCGTCGCCCTGGTCCTTCTTCTCGTAACCGCCGGGATAGTCGTAGATTTCGTATTTTTGGATATTCGCCAAGTTGACCTTGGTCGTCTGTTTGCTCATCAACAGATTGGAGGGCGTTTTTTCGAAGCGCGCGGGTTGCTCGATGAAGTTGTAGTCGGTCTGGGCCCATTTTCCGCTTTGAAATTCATAGCGGTGCTCCCAGTGGGTGAGGTGGTCTTTCACGTCGCGGCTGCCGACATCCCGCGGGTAATCGACTTCGTTCTCCTTGCAATCGGCGTAGGCGCCCTTCTGGTCGGCCATCACGAGGATGTTCTTGCCGTCTTCGTGCTTGAAATAGTAGAAGATGCCTTCTTCCTCCATCAGCCGCGACACGAAATTGAAATCGGTCTCGTGGTATTGAACGCAATACTCCCGTTTGGGGTGGTTTCCCTTGATTTGGGAGGTTTGATAATCGCTGAAACCCAAATCCTGGAAGATTTTCTCGATAATCTCTTTGACCGACATATTCTGAAAGATGCGGCAGTCGGCCGTGAGGGTCAGAAACCAGAGCCAGGGGACGACCTCGGCGCGGTAGTTCCGCCGGCCCTGGCGGTCTTCGTCCCCGGCTTGAAAGCGGCTCACGAAGCCGTTGAAATGCCGCGGGCTGTCGTCGGGGAGTTTGACGCCGAAGGTAACATTCTTGCCCACGATTTGGTCGGCGGTAATCGAATTCTTGTCGGAGATCATCGTCAACTCGAAGCGGAACAGCCGCGACATTTCTTCCCGCCCGGTGAAGGCGGTCAATTCGAGCGCGTCCTCGCCCAAGGGCGTTTTCAGCGTCAACAGGCGCTTTGCTTGTTTGAGGGCCATGGGACAATTACTCCACGACGGAAAGATTTCCTAGTGCGGAAAGTGATTGGACGGGGACGCTATCCCCGCGCGTGGAGGAGGTTTGGCACGCGCGGAGAAACCGCCGAATGCCCACGCGACGCGTGGGCATGGCATACCACGAGGCGATTCCGCGGAATTTCCGCGGGGGCTTATTTTTCGCCTTCTTCGACCTTCCACGAAAACTCGACGTTGCCCTTCTTTTTGCCCGCGGCGTCGTATTCGACGTAGGTCTGCTTGATTTCCTCGTAGTTCAGCGAGAGCGATTCGGTGGGCACGGCGTCGCCGCCGCCCGCTGCGCCCAGTTGATACGAGGTAACTTGCACGTTTTTCAACTCCCACTTGAGGTAGGTCGCACGCGCATCGCCGTAAGTCGCCGTGTTGTGGATTTCCACCTTCGAGAAAACCTTGCCCAAGCATACGGCTTCGGCCAGTTTGGGACTGGATTTCTCCGTCTCCTTGGCGCAGTGCACGTCTTCCACCGTAAGAACGCCGCGGCGGCGGGTTTGTCCGGTGGCGCCGCCTCCCGCCTTGTGCATTCCCAGACTGCACGACAGCAGGTCGGTCCAGCCTTTGTGGTCCTTGTCTTTGCACTCGCCATCGATCCCGTCGAACTTAATGAACAGCGCCATGATTTTGCCTCCTAATTGATGCAAAATTGTCGGATTAAAGGAAATAAACCATCGGGAACCGTTCCCGATGGCCGTTGAACTAAAGCGTTCGATCTAACGCTATTATCGCAAGCGGATTCCGAAAGTTGCTCGATTTTTTTGTAATTCCGAAATAAATTACTCCCCTCCCAAAGCACCAGCGGTCGCCGGTTCCGGCTCCGCGACAGGTTCCGACCGCACGATTTGGCTCTCCTCGAAAGCGTAAAACCTTACTTCCCGCTTGCCTTCCGCATAATAATGCCGCTGGAATTGCCGCAACTCCTCGCAGAAGAAATCGCCCGATATTTTCGAGCGCATCTCGCGGGGCAAGGCGCAGCCGTTTTTCGCCTGATAAATGCAAGCGTCTTGATAGCTCTTATTGGGTAGGAGCGATAAATAGGATTCGAGCACGTCGCGGGGACGTTGTTCGGGGTGATGATGCATGTAACCCAAGATGGTATCCGCGCTCAAATAAGCACGATCGCCGCCGGCGTTGCAGCACCGGCCGCGGCACGTCGCGCAACCGCGGCCCAGCAGGGAATCCAATTCCGGCGGCACAGGAGAAGAATCCAAGGCGGTTTCGCCGCGGGGAGTTACCGCCGATTTTGCCCGCAACGCGGCCGCCTGGGAGATGATTTCCGTCAAAAAATCGCGGAACGCCCTTTTTCTGCGTTCGGGAAGGTTCGCTATTTTACGCTCATTCGCCGGAACGACCACGGGTTGGATCGCATCGGATCGGCCGATGCCCAGCAATAAAGCCTCCCGCTCCCGATGCAAATTGGCAAGCCGGGTTCGCGCTTGCATTTTCAACTGCATTTCCGCATTCCGACGCGACTGCAAGCGGCCGGCCCAGGCGAGTTGGCACTTGGCCGTAAGGCAGACCCCCAAAAGACGCTCGCGCGCTTCTCGCAATTCGCGGCCGCAGATCTGGCAAGTCGCGCCGGAAAACATTTTCACCTTCCCAGACTTGCAAGTTGATTAGTCATTAAGAAATATATCGTAGATATTGTCGCAAAAAGATGTATGCAGACAACCCCGCCGAAGGGTGTGTGGTGAAATGTGTCTTCTCAATATCAAACTAAAATTGCCCAAACTTCCGAAATTGCCCAGTCGAAAAGGTATGGAAAAAATGATGCTTTGCGGTCCCGTAAATAAACGGCCGATCATTTCATTTCATACAGAACTGCTTGACGCCGTCGAGAAACATTTGCACGGAGATGACGGTCAGGATCATGCCCATCAACCGTTCGCAGGCTAACAAACCGCGCGGGCCCAACAGGCGGCTGAGCCGCGGGGATAGCAACAGGATAATCGTGGACGAAATCCAGGCCAATCCCAGGGCGAGAGCCCATTGCCAGAGAACGCCTTGTTGCCGGGAGGTGAAGATCATGATCGTGGCCATCGTCGAGGGACCGGCCAAAAGCGGCGTGGCCAACGGCACGATGAACGGCTCCCCCGCGAACTGCGGCTCCTCGCTCGCGCTGCGATGCATGAGGTGCGGGAAGATCATCCCCAAGGCTATGATGAACAGCAGCACGCCGCCGGAAATGTATAAAGCCGCCACGCCGATATGCAGCAAATCCATCAGCCTCGGCCCGAAGAACAGGAAGAAGAGCAAAATCAACAGCGCAAAGAGGCTTTCCCGCGCGACGATCCAGCTTCGCCGCCGTTCCTCCACGTCCTTCAAGAGCGCCAGGAAGACCGGCACGTTGCCGATCGGGTCCATCACGAAAAAAATCGTCAACGCGGCCGAAGCGAGCGCGGCAAGTTCCATCGGTCGTCAACCTCCGTCATGCGTTGTGGAATTATTCGTTTAGTCCATCGCGTAAAATCGCCCTCGGCTTTCCGCCAACTCCCGCAAGAGCGGCGTGGGCTGGAATCGCGCGCCGAGGGATTCGAAACCGTCGAGCATGTCGCGGATTTTCGGCGCTCCGTTCTCATCCACCCAATGCAGCAATCCACCCCGCTCCGCCGGAAAGCCCAAGCCGCAAATCATGCTAAGATCGATCTCGCGCGGATCGAGCCGCTTCTTCTCCCGCAGAATCAAGGTTGCTTCCAAGACCATCGCCAACAGCAACCGCCGCAAAATCGTTTCTTCCGACGGCGGATTTTCCCGCCTGGCGTAGTGTTCGACGATCGCCAGCGCGTCGGGATTGGGACCGGGCGATCGTGCGAAAGCCGTTTCGGAGGAGAATGGCGAGTCGGGCGGATATCGGTAAAAACCGCCGCCCGATTTCAATCCGAGCTGCTTTCGCTTGACCAATAGCGGCAATAGCGGCAGCCGGGCGATGCGGTCGGGAAAGGCCTCGAGCATCACGCGGCCGGCGGCGAGCGAAGTATCCAAGCCGATTTCGTCGAGTATCCGTAGCGGCCCGAGCGCCATGCCGAAATTCGTCGCCGCGCGATCGACTTGTTCGATGCCCGCGCCGTCCAAGAGCAGAAGCATCGCTTCGTCGGTATAGCGCAGCAGCAGCCGATTGACCAAAAAGCCCGGCCCGTCCTCGACGACGATCGGCATCTTGCCCAGTTTTCTTGCGTAAACGACGGCGGCGGCAACGGCGTTCGGATCGGTTCGCGGACCGGGCACGATCTCGACGAGCGGATTGACGTGAACCGGATGGCAAAAATGAATACCGCAAAACCGCCCCGGCACGGCCAACTCGGCGGCCAGAACGCCGATGGGAATGGTCGAGGTGTTGGTCGCCAATAGCGAATCCGCCGCCATGCGCGGCTCCATACCCGCATAAACCGCCCGCTTGACGGCCGGATGCTCCACCACCGTTTCTAAAATCAAATCGCAACCTCCGAGTCGAGCTTCGTCGTTGGTCAGTTCCAGCTCGCACCCAGGCTCCGCCGGGGAATAACCTGTCTCCGAGGCTCCGCTTCGCCGCTCGTACTTTTGCAACTCGGCAGTAATTCTCGCCGGCGCGGCGGCGAGCGTTTGCGGATTCGTATCGGTCAAAAGCACCCGCAATCCCCGCCGCAGGTTGGCCGCCGCGATTTCGATGCCCATCATTCCCGCCCCGAGGATCGCGACCGCTTCGATCGGCTCCGGCGATATTGTTTCGCCGCGCGTTTTCCGCCGATACCAATCGAGCAATCGTTCGAAGTTCGAGGTCATCGAAGCGTCCTAGGAATTTCGTTTAGCCGAGCGCGGCGCGAGGGGGACCGTCCCATTTTCGCGGCGATTAAGCATTTTTACGGCACCATCATCTTTTCCGCCGCGAAAATCGGGACAGTCCCCGGTGAACGGTTACCGGCGATGGGAATCGAAACGCGTCGCCAACCGTCGCCGTTGGCTCCGGGCTGAACGAAGTATGCTTTACAGCAGCGGGCTGAGCAGCCGGGCGATGTTTTGCAGCAATTTTTTTATCGCCGGCCGCTGCTCCCAGCGTTCGGCGGTCAGCAGGAAGGCGTCGGCCATGTAGCGGCGCTGCTGGGCGTGAAGCTGGGTGGCGACTTCCGGCCCGTAGAATAGCAGATTGATCTCGAAATTCAAGGCGAACGAGCGGATATCGAAATTGCTCGAGCCGATGAAGGCGATCGCGTCATCGACGCACATCGTTTTCGCGTGCAGCAGGCCCTTGTCGTAGAGATAAAGTTTCACGCCCATCTCGAGCACGTCGTCGAAGTACGATCGGCCCGCCGCGCCGACGAGCTTTTGATCGCAGCGCCGGGGCACGACCAGTTCGACTTCCACGCCGCGGAGCACGGCCGTTTGCATGGCCTGCAAAAAAGCGCCGTCCGGCACGAAGTAGGGCGAAGTGATCGTTACCCGGCGTTCGGCCGCGTAGAGCGCCGCCACCACGATCCGCTGGTAGTTTTCCGTGGGGTAGGTCGGCCCGCTGGGGAGCGTCTGCACGGCGATTTCGCCCGTCATCGGCGGAACGGGAAAATACTCGCCGCCTTCCAAAACCGCTTCCGTCTCGAAGTACCAATCGGCGGCAAACACCGATTGCAGCTCCAGCAGGATCGGCCCGGAGAGCCGCACCATCAAATCGTACCAGGCCAAATCTTTTCGCCCGTAGCCGGCATCGACGATATTCTGCGAGCCGGTGTAGCCGACGCGGCCGTCGATCACCGCCAGCTTGCGATGGTTCCGCAGATCGACGCGGGCCATCCGCCGGCGGAACAGACCCACCGGCAAGGCCTGGCGCACGTCGATCCCCTCATCGATCATCCGCCGGGCGAGCCGCTTGAACATCGGCCGCGAGCCGACGGCATCGACCAGCACGCGGCACTTCACGCCGCGCTTGACCGCCCGGGCGAGCGCGTCGGCCACTCGATTGCCCGTGCCGTCGTCGGCGAAGATGTAGAAAAGCAAATGCGCGTGATGCCGCGCGGCGTCGATATCGGCCGCCAATTTATCGATGAAATCTTCGGTGCGGGCGATCAGTTCCACGTCGTTGCCGCCGAGAATCGGCATGTAGCCCAACTTTTCGGCCAGCTTGACGGCCTCCTTGGCGTGCAACCCAAGTTCGGGCCGCGTGACGTTCGGATGGTCCGCCAGCCGCCGGTCGGCCGCTTGCAGCGCGTCCAGAAATTCTCCGTGCTGTTCGATCCGCCGCCGCGGCAAGCGGTATTGCCCCAGCATCGAATACAAGATCAAGCCCGGCCAGGGCAGAAAAAAAATCACCATGAGCCAAGCCATCGCCGAGTTCGGATGCCGTTTCCGCGGCACCACGAACAGCATCACCACGCGAACGATCCATTCGCTGAGATAATACAGCAGCGACCAGGAGAATAATTCGGTCATGAATGTTGCAGCCGTTTGTCGGTCTATTGGACTTGGCGGTATCCAATTATACCCTGCAAATCGGTTGTATTGGTTCGAAAGATTCCTTGCGTTTCGGACTTAGGCTTTCTAATGCCGTTATCGCTTGGGCAATTTGCGTCGCCGTCGGCGGTTTTCGGCCAAGTCGCTCGTTCCCGCGTGCCGAATCTAACCGATGGCGGGAAATCCGCGGAGGTGGGTTATGCTTTAGCATAACATAATCTACGCAACTACTGTTTTCGAGCAAACGCAAGGGGTGGCAGTACAACTGCCACCCCAAGATGGCAAACGCTAGGGGTGGCAGTACAACTGCCACCCCAACATGGTTGAGGATAAGGCGATGTTCAAAACCTTAATGTGGAGCGGAGCGTTATTGGCCGTGGCGATCGGCGGACCGGCCGGCATCTTTCAATTCTCCGATTTTTGGAACGATCTGAAAAACGGCAAAATCGGCATATCCGAAAAGACCGTCGCCGTCGATGCCGACGCGCCGACCAAAACCGATGCCGGTCGGAAGCCCACCGCGAATGTCATCACCAGCCCGACCAATCTGGCCATCGACGCCGCTCCCGTACTGAGCTTGGAAGAGGTCTTTCGCTTCGATCTCGCGCCGGCCGACGTGCTCCGGCGCTGGCCCCGCGTCTCGACCGAATTGCCCTATCTGCATCTGCACGGGTATCGCGTGCCGCTGGTATCGGGCACCGATGCCCCCGCGTTGGCCGGCGCACTCACTTATTATTTCAATCCCTCTCAGCAAGTCCAGCGGATCACCTTTCGCGGCACCACCGGCGATCCGCGGGCGATCGTTCTGCTCCTGACGAGCCGCTACCATTACGCCCGGCGTCCGAATAACGATCCCAGCCGCTTGGTTTATGAATCGATCAACAGCACCGGCCAACTTGCCGGTCAAGTCGTTATCCGCACGGCTCCCGTCGTCCGTCAAAACGATCCGTTCAAGCGTTACGACATTGATTTGACGATGGATCGACCGGAAAAATAGCGAATCTGGATAATCTGAGTAGCTCTGAGTGATTGCCTTATAAAAAAGATGGTCTGGTGCAATTTCTCCCTTTTTGCGAAAATCTCATTCCTTTTCTGAATCATAAAAAAATGTGAATCTGGGAGGATTCCATGCAAAGGCGCTGTCTCTCACGGAAGAAATTCTTGTTTCTCTTGGCCGGAATCGTTTTTTGGGGGGGATGCAGAGCCAAACAAGAGGCGGAATCCTTGCCCCGGACGGCCGCCAATCGGCGGCAATTAGCAACGCTGCAAAAAACGCGGGATACCGGGCAATATGCCTACGGTGGAAAGTCTGCCCCGGTCGGGAATCCGACTCCGAAAATATCGTCCGATCATTCGCCGGTGATCGTGAAGCCGCCGAGAATCTCCGAAACGCCGATTCCGCCTCCGTTGGCGAAATCGGCCGCGTCGGCAACGCCGGTCGCGCCG
The DNA here is from genome assembly GCA_020846145.1 of Pirellulales bacterium. Taxonomy (GTDB): domain Bacteria; phylum Planctomycetota; class Planctomycetia; order Pirellulales; family Thermoguttaceae; genus JADLEL01. The sequence goes on from JADLEL010000205.1 coordinate 43,039, forward strand.
TCCGAACCGCCGCGGGATGCGACGAGCCTACCGGAACTTTTCACGGACCGCGGCATTCATCGAGAATTCCCGTCGCCCATTCCCAACCCGATTGAAAACGATCCGCACAATCCCTTGCGCGGCGCGCCGAACACTCCGCCCGCCGCAGAGGCAGCGTCCGCGCCGAACGAGGTTGATTCCGCCGAGAATTTCGCCAGCGATAATGTTCCCCGGAAGCGGGCGATGAAGTCCCGCGCCATGCCTCTCGCGCCACCGCTGCCGGTCCCCGCGCCGCCTTCCGCGACAACGGCGCGAACGGTCTCTTTGCCGAGGATTCCCGCACCGACGATGACGCCGCCGGCCGCTTTAGCCGATTCTTCCCCGGCGAATGAAAGCCGACCGGAATCCTTGCCGATGTCGAGCGCATCGTCGGGAACGAGTTCGCCGCCCTCCGTTCCGCCGCCCTCCGGCGCGGCGCCTCCCGGCGCCGATTCCTCTCCCCGCGGCGATTACGCCGTGGTCAAAGTGTTTTACGGCACCGATCGCGCGGCGGTGGGAGCCGCCACGGCCGATCGTGCGCTCTTTCGCGGCTATCTGATGCTAACCGGCGCGGCCGCTGGATCGACGCTCTTTTTTGCCTTCTTCGCGTATCGCGTTTTGCGTTGGCGGTCGCTCAAAACCGCGGCCGCATTGGGCTTGTTGGCGACCATCGCTTTGGGCGCCATCACGGGCTACGCGGCCTCCGGCGGCCGGCTGCCCTGGCAATCGAATTCGTCCGAAAAATCGGCCAACGTCGCCTACGGCGATCGCCGCGGCACGCTCGAATTGGGCTCGTGCGAAGTATCGATTCCCCAGCGGCACGAAATCGGCGAGTTGGAAAGCCCTTCGATGCTGCGATTGGAGTTCCAGGAAGACTCCAGGAAACACGTCGTCCTCTTGAAGGTAACGCCCGAACCGACCGCCGCGTTTTACGCGAATCTCCGCGAGAGCGTAGCGAAGTCGAAGGAGAAATCGGCGCTGGTCTTCATCCACGGGTACAACGTTACCTTCGGGGACGCCGCAAGGCGGACCGCGCAGATCGCCTACGACCTCAAGTTCGGCGGCGTGCCGCTGATGTATAGCTGGCCTTCGCAAGGCAAGTTGCTCGATTACGCGGTCGATGAGACGAACGCGGTGTGGACCGTCCCGCACCTGCGCCAATTTCTGGCCGACGTGGTCCGGCAAAGCGGCGCACGGCGCATCCACTTGATCGCCCACAGCATGGGCAACCGCGCGCTGACGACCGCGCTGAGGGATTTGGCCTTGCAGCAAACCGATGCCCCGCCGCCGAAATTCGATCAAGTGTTGTTGACCGCGCCGGATATCGACGCCGACGTTTTCAAGAACGACATTGCCCCCGCCATCACGAAAACGGCCCGGCGCGTTACGCTTTACGCCTCGTCGAACGACGCGGCGCTCAGGCTCTCGAAAAAACTACACGGCTATCCCCGGGCGGGCGAAGCCGGCGGGGAGATCGTGATCGTGCCGGGCATGGATACCGTCGATGTAACGGCCGTCGATACCAGCCTCTTGGGCCACAGTTATTACGGCGAGAGCGGCAGCGTGATTTCCGATTTCGTCGAAGTTCTTCAAGAAGCCAAGCCCGCCGATCAACGTAAATGGCTTCGTCCCGAATATCTGGGAGCCTATAAATACTGGGTCTTCCAGCGATAGGAGCGGACGCTTACGGACATTCACGGACAGGGGGCACGTTTTTTGGGCGGCCTTCCGATCCACATCGGCCTCCGTCGGCCCGGGAGTTGTACGCTCCTACCGCATGATCCATCACCGGCTTGCGGTCCTCTTTCTTCTCTCGATCTCACCGGTTACAATCAGTTCTGATGGTTGAAAATCAGATCCCCTCTTCTTAATTAGTCACAAACCACTTGACTCCATTGACGATGCCGAGCATTTAAGCAATGCAACTTCATGTACGGAATTAGAATTTCCTCCAATTTCTCGCGCACAAATGGCTAACTCCGAAACGCCCCCCGGCGGCGAACTAATCCTGTATCGTACTCCGGAGGGGAATGTCAGAATTGAGGTACTTTATCAATCCGAGACGTTTTGGCTCAATCAGAGGAAGATCGCCGATCTTTTCGGGGTGGATGTTCGCACGATTAGTGAACATTTTCGCAACATTGTTTCCAGTGGTGAGTTAGACGAACAGGCAGTTCTCCGGAAAATCCGGACAACTGCCGCGGACGGTAAGAATTATTTAGTCAACTTCTACAATCTGGACGCCATCATCTCCGTCGGTTACCGCGTCAATAGCTCCCAGGCCACCCAATTCCGCATTTGGGCGACTCGAACGCTTCGTGAATTTGTCATCAAAGGTTTTGTGTTGGACGATGAGCGGCTGAAACTCAACAAGCGTTTTGGCAAAGATTATTTTGACGAACTTTTGGAGCGTATCCGCGAAATACGGTCCAGCGAACGCCGTTTCTATCTTAAAATTACCGACATCTACGAACAGTGCAGCGTCGATTACGACAAAACGGCGGAAATCAGCAAAACTTTTTTCAAAACCGTCCAGAACAAGCTGCATTGGGCGGTCACCGGCCAAACCGCCGCCGAGATTATCGCGGAGCGGGCCGACGCGGATAAACCGTCAATGGGGCTTACCACTTGGAAAAATGCGCCTCATGGCAAGATTCACAAAAGCGATGTGTCGATTGCCAAAAATTACTTGATCGAAAAGGAAATTAAGGAATTAGAGCGAATCGTCACCATGTACCTCGATTATGCCGAAAACCAAGCGACACGCCAATTGCCCATGCGGATGACCGATTGGGCGGCGAAACTCGATGCCTTTCTCCAATTCAACGAATACGAAGTGTTGACCAACGCCGGTTCCGTCTCCGCCGAGGTCGCCAAGCAGCTTGCCGAGGAGCAATACGCAGCCTTTCGAGTCAGGCAAGATCGGGCGTTCGAGAGTGATTTCGAAAGGGAAATCAAACGGATCGAAGGTATCGACAAGAAGAACGAAATGTAAGAATGAGATGGTGCCCCCCGACTCCCTCGTGCTCGCCGGCTAAAAAAAATCGTAAGCGTTCACGCCCCGGTTGGGGACTGGTCCATTTTTCGGCGGGATGACGTATTTTGTGGACAAACGATAGGCCGAAAACATGGACCTGTCCCCTTCCCGCGGCGCGAGGGGGACAGTCCCATTTTCGCGGCGATTAAGCACTATTAGAGCACCATCATCTTTTACGCCGCGAAAATCGGGACAGTCCCCTGTGAACGGTTACAAAAAATCAGTCTTGTGGACAATATCAAATTCCCTATCAGCTCTCAGTCATCAAGCCCTCACCTTCGCCACTCTCCCTAATGGAGAGTAGAGAGATTCGTAAAACTCCGGTGATAATCTTATTGGTGTTCTCGTCCCGCCGTCCGTCCTTATGTTTTTTCGAAACGAACCATTTCCTCGATCCCCGCTTATGTTCAACCGCAAAATCCCCGTCGTCCACCGTGCTTCCATCCTGCTCGCCAACATCCTTTTGGCGGGCATCTGCCATGCCGCCGCGCAATCGCCTTCCGGTTCAACGGCACGTCCCAACGTGATCTTGCTTCTGACCGACGATCAGGGTTACGGCGACCTCTCGTGCCACGGCAATCCGGTGCTGAAAACGCCGAATATCGACCGGCTTTCCGCGCAGAGCGTCCGCTTCACGAATTTCCACGTGTCCCCGATGTGTACGCCGACCCGCGCGCAGTTGTTGACCGGCGTGGATGCGTTGCGTTCCGCCGCGATGAACGTCAGCAGCGGGCGCGCGCTGCTCCGCACCGATCTGCCCACGCTGGGCGATATCTTCGCCGCCAACGGCTATCGCACGGCGATGTTCGGCAAGTGGCATTTGGGCGATTCCTATCCTTACCGCCCCATCGACCGCGGATTTCAAAAAGCGGTCTGGTTCCGTTCCTCCTACATCGGCTCGGCGTCCGATTATTGGAACAACGATTATTTCAACGACCACTATTTCGACGGCGATCAATTGCGGCAGTTCGAAGGCTATTGCACGGACGTCTTTTTCAACCAGGCCCTCGCATGGCTCCAGGAGCGGCAGCGCGGCGGCGAGCCGTTTTTTCTCTACCTTCCCTTGAATGCCGCCCACGCTCCGCTCTTCGTGCCCGAACGGTATCGCCGGGAGTACGAACGCCTGCTCGCCGAGAAGAATCTTCCCCCAAAGCAGCGCGACAGCCTCGCCCGGTTCTTCGGCATGGTGGCGAATATCGATGAGAATCTCGGCAAACTCGATGCCCTGCTCGACGAGACCGGACTGCGCGAAAACACGATCTTTATTTTTATGACCGACAACGGCGGCACGGCCGGCGTGCCGTTCTACAACGCCGGCATGAGAGGAAACAAAACCACGCTCTGGGAAGGCGGCCATCGCGTTCCCTGCTTCGTCCGTTGGCCCGCGGGCAACATCGGCCGCGCCCGCGAAGTGAACGCCCTGACGCAATGCCAAGACGTGCTGCCCACGCTGATCGATCTCTGCAAGCTTACTCCGCCGCAAACGGCCAGGTTCGACGGCGTTTCGCTCGCCGATCTCCTCACCGGCAAGGCCGAAGAGCTTCCCGACCGCGCGCTGGTGGTTCAATTCAGCCGCATGAACTCCCCGCGGCCGCAAAAAAACGATGCCGCGATATTGTGGCGGCAGTGGCGATTGCTCAAGGGCGATGAACTCTTCGACCTTTCCTCCGATCCGCATCAAGATAAAAACGTCTTCGCTCAAAATCCCGACGTCGCCGCCCGCCTGCAAAAGCATTACGACGCCTTTTGGGCGTCGGTCGAGCCTGCCCTCGATCGTTTCCAGCCCTCGGTCGTCGGCTCCGAGGAGGAAAATCCCGCGCGGCTTTGCGCATGCGATTGGGCCGACGTTTTCCTCGACCAAGGGGGGCAAGTCCGCCGCGGCGAGCCGAAAAACGGCCTTTGGCAGATCGAGGTCCGGCGGGCCGGCAACTACGAAATCGCACTGTGCCGCTGGCCGCGCGAAGCTAAGCTGACGCTCGGCCAAAGTTCCCCGCTCCATCGAGGCGAAGATGCAAGCTATCCCGCGGGCGTTGCGCTGCCCATCGCCGAAGCGCGGCTCCGCGTCGGCGATCAAGATCTAAAACACCCGGTCGCGCCCGACGACCGCGAAGCGCGTTTTACTATGCGGTTACCCCAGGGACGGACGACCCTCCAAACCTACTTCTACGACTCGACCGGCAATGAACTTTGCGGAGCCTATTACGTTTACGTCCGCCACTTGGCCGAAAGTGAAGTTGAAAATTGAACCTGAGCCGAACCCGGGAGGGCGAGGCTCCCGCCGAGCCGTTAAACTCGTACGCAATCGCGGCATTCCGAACGGCTCGGCGGGAGCCTCGCCCTCCCGGAATCAAGAGGTGGATCGAGATGAATATCTCCGCGACGATTATTGCCGCAACGATTGCCACGATCGCGCTGGCCTCTTCCGTTTTCAGCGCGGATCGTCCCGCGGTCGCGGTGGCGGTCGAGGGGAAAAGCGATTGGCGGATCGAACTTGCCTCCAAGGATATTCCCGTCGTGCAATGGGCGGCCAAGGAATTGCAAACATCTTTGCGTCGCATGAGCCGGCGTGAATTGCCCATCGGCGATTTCAAACCGGCACGTCCCGCTCCCGCCATCGTTCTCGGTTTGCGCAAAGATTTTTCCGTCGAGGATCGGTCGATCCTGCCGAGAGTTCCGCGGGGATTCGACGGTTACGCGATCGCCGTGCTTCCGGGGCGGGAGCAATCCCTATCGCGGATCCTCCTTGCCGGCGAGAACGACCGCGGCGCGATCTATGCCGCCTACGATCTTCTGGAGCGTTTCGGCTGCCGCTGGTTTTATCCCACGCAGGATGAGAACGATCCGGAAGTCGTGCCAAAACAAAGTACGCTCTCGATTGCATCGGGCAGTTGGGCGGTGGCCTCGCCGTTCAAGTATCGCATCTGCAATCCCAGCAGTTGGATTTACGAAATGGACTACCCCGCGGCGGCCAAACAGCTCGATTGGGCCATGAAAAACCGCTATAACTGCATGGCCTGGGGGCCGGTAAGCAATGCTTCGATGCAATCGCAATATCGACAGTTGAAAGAGCACGGCCTGCTCGCGGAATTGTCGAAACGCGCGATGCTGCTTTACGGCCCCGGCCACTGCTTCGACCAACTGCTCAAGGCCGACGACTACATGGCCGAACATCCCCAATGGTTCGGCATGAGGGACGGAAAACGCGTGCCGCAAACGTTCTTCGGCGCGCAATTCTGCTGGTCCAACCCGCAAGCGCGAAAGCAATTCGCCGAGAACGCCGCCGTATTCCTCGACGCCTGCCCCGAAATCTCGATCTTGAGCCTGATGCCCTTCGACGGCGGCAAAAGTTGCGACTGCCCCGAATGCAACAAGGCGGGCGCGAGCAATCTTTTGATGCTGCTCTTGGGCGAAACCATCGACCGGATCGAAAAAAAATATCCGCAGGTCGTCGTCGAGACGCTGGGCGGATACGGCAATGTCTCCGCCCCGCCCACCAACGCCAAAATCCATCCGCGGCAGCGGGTCGTCTGGGCGCATTGGGGCCGCTACCACGGCACTCCCTACGACGACGAGCGCTATGCGGAAAGGAAAAACCTCGAACTGTGGCATAAAGCCGCTTCCGGCGGACTCACCGCGGGCCAGTATTACGGCGATAACTTCTGCCAACCCTGGATCATGCCCCCGTTCGCGATGGCCATCGAAGGCGACCGGCGGTACTTAATCGAAAAAAAAATCGATTCGGTGTTCGTGCTGATGTGGCCGCCTGGCTATTGGTGGAACCACGGCTTGAACGGCTATCTCGCGGGCAGGTGCTTTTTCGATCCGTCCCTCGATCCCTACCGGGAAATCCACGATTACGCCCGGCATTATTTCGGCCCCGCCGCCGGCCCCGCCCTGGCCGCCTATTACGAACAATGGGCGCGGCAGATCGACCTGGCCTACCGCGTGCGCGGCGGCGCGTCGGAAGCGGACGTCGCGATGCTCGCCGCCCAGCGCGCCAAGTGGCTGCAGCCCGCGATGACTGCGGCGAAAGACGACGCTCCGTATGCCTATCGTCTGAGCAAAGTGAAACAACTGCACGCGATCGCCGAGAGGATGGCGGAATCCAGCCGCCAAAACGAGGAGATCGACCGGCTGCGCAAGGAGGGGAAAATCGAGGAAGCCAAAAAATGCCTGGATCGATTGCGGACCACGACCGAGCATATTCTTCAACTCGCCCATGCGAACGCCGACCTGAATCAAGGGCTGATCGATAAACAAACATTCGACGCCTTCGTGGCGCCGGGTTTGAAAAGCAGGATCGAGGAACGGGCGAAAGCACTTGCGAAGAAGGACGAAAAATAAGGCTCATCCGGATAAAGCGTACCCGATGATTTGGTTTGCCGGGAATTTCAAGGAATGAATCGCAAGGAGCAATGGAATTGCGTTATCGAGCGCGGATTTCCTCGATATCGGGCCGAAGGCCCAGCCGTTCGCCCAGCCCTGGGCAACGCCCAGGGGAACGAGACCCCGCCGCGTTAATTCCAGGCCCATCGGGCCGGCCGGTCTCCTTCGGGAAGGTGAACGATTGGCCCGTTGGGC
>JADLEL010000206.1 GCA_020846145.1 Pirellulales bacterium
AAATGGGACTGTCCCCCTCGCGCCGCGGGAAGGGGACAGGTCCATGTTTTCGGCCTACCGTTCGTCCACAAAATACGTTTTCCCGCCGAAAAATGGACCAGTCCCCGACCGTGGCGTGAACGCTTACCCGAAGCCAAACGAGCGCAAAACGAACGCCGCCGCAGGGAAGTACGCCAAGGCGAGCACGCGACCTGAAAGCCGTCAACGAGTTGCGTCAACGGCTTTTCGTTCGGACGGAGAAGATAAAATCCTCGGCTCGCCGAGTTATTCTTTCCGTGCCTGCACCACGCGCGGCAGTCGGGCGAGGTCCTTGACGGTGGGAAGCAACTCGAAGCCGCCCTGGGCTTCGATGAGTTGCCGCACTTGTACCTCGATCATGGGGCTGATCTCGATGAGCAGGTAGCCGCCGGGGTTGAGCCGCTCGTGGGCCTGGGGGATCAGCCGTTCGATGATTTCCGTGCCATGGGGGCCCGCGATCAAGGCCGTGCGGGGCTCGAAGTTTTTTACGTCGGGCGGAAGCTTTTCCATTTCGCCGGAGGATACGTAGGGCGGATTGCCGAGGATGAAATCGAATTTTTTCGCCGGGGGCATGGCCGAGAACAGATCGCTTTCGAGAAAGTCGATCCGCGGTCCAACGCCGTGTTTTTCGGCATTTTCCCGGGCGACTTCGAGCGCGGCGGGGCTGATCTCGAGGGCCGTCACCCGCGCGCCGGGAAGATTTTTCGCCGCACAAACCGCGAGGATGCCGCTGCCCGTGCCGACGTCGGCGATCGACCAGGGCGCGTCTTTCGGCTTGGACTTAGCCAGATCCAACAGCGTCACGACGAGCAATTCGGTTTCGGGCCGGGGAATGAGCACGTCGGGCGTGACGCGGAAGTCGAGCGAATAGAACTCCCGATGGCCCACCAGATACGCCACCGGCGCGCCTTCCGAACGGCGCTTCACCAAAGCGCGAAACGTCGTGCGAACGGTTTCCGCCGGCTCCTCCTCGAACCGAGTGTAGAGCTCGATCTTCTTGCAACCCATCGCCTCGGCCAAAAGCAATTGAGAATCCAACAGCGCACTCTCGGAGCCGTGCTTTTTCAGGAAGTCGGCCGTCCACTGCAACAACCGGCCGACGGTCCAAGGGGCGGTGGACATGATAGGGGATAGGAGATGGGGGATAGGGGATAGGGATTGGGGGATAGAGAAGGATGAAGGATGAATGCTGAAGTATGAATTGGATTGCTCGTTTCCAGGCGGAGCCTGAGAACAAGTTAAAAAGCGGATTTCATTCTCTATTCCCCATACCCTAACCCCTGCTCAATCGATGGTGCCGAAGGCGGAGCGTTGTTCCTGGCGTTCGTATTCCATCAGCGCATCGATCACCGGGTGCAGGTCGCCGGCCATGATCTGGTCGAGTTTGTAGAGCGTCAGGCCAATGCGGTGATCGGTCAGGCGGTTCTGCGGGAAATTGTAGGTGCGGATGCGTTCGCTGCGGTCACCGGAGCCGATCTGGCTCTTGCGCTGGTCGGAGCGTTTTTTGTGCTCCTGCTCCCGCTTGATTTCATAGACCCGCGTTTTGAGTACGCGTAGGGCCTTGGCCAGGTTTTTGTGCTGGCTCTTTTCGTCCTGGCAGGAAACGACCACGCCGGTTTCGTAGTGCGTGAGCCGAATCGCCGAGGCGGTTTTATTGACGTGCTGCCCGCCGGGTCCGCTGGCGCAGAAAATATCCTTGCGGTAATCTTCGGATTTGATGTCGATTTCGACGTCTTCCGGCTCGGCCAAGACGGCCACGGTGGCGGCGGACGTGTGGACGCGGCCCTGGGCTTCGGTTTCCGGCACGCGCTGCACGCGATGGCCGCCGCTCTCGAATTGCAACTGGCGATAGACGCCCTCGCCTTCGAGGCCGATGATGATTTCCTTGAAGCCGCCGAGTTCGGTGGGGCTCATCTCCAGCAGTTCGACCTTCCAGCGGCGGCTCTCGGCGTAGTGGCGGTACATTTCATAGAGGTCGCGGGCGAAGAGCGCGGCTTCCTCGCCGCCCGTGCCGGCGCGGATCTCCATGATGCAACTGGCGCGGTGGGCGTCCTCGCCGCCGATGGTCATGTCGAGCAGTTCGATCCAGATTTTTTCGCGCTCTTCCTTGAGATGGGGCAACTCGGCTTCGGCCAACTCGCGCATCTCGGAGTCGGAACCTTCGATCATTTCGAGGGCTTCGCGGATTTGCTCGTTGAGCTTCTTGAAGTGCCGGTACTTGGTCGCCAGCTTGGCCAGCGTGCCGTGCTCCCGATAGATGGCGGACAAGCGCTGGGAGTCGGCCAGCACCGCGGGATCGACGATCAGCCGCTCCAACTCCTCGAATCGCTGCAGCTTCTCGTCGAGCGGATTCGCCATGGCAGGGGAGAGGGGAGAGGGGAGAGGGGAGAGAAGTAATAGAAGAACGGAGAGCGGAAAGAAAACGGATTTTCGTTTTCTCTCCCCTCTCCCCTCTCCCCTCTCCCCTAAAAAATCAGCCTTGGGCTTCGGCCGGCGCTTCGGCGGCGGCTTTCTTGCCGCGCTGCAGGCTGGCGTAACCGGTGGCGGCGAATTTCTTTTGGAATTTTTCGATTCGCCCGGCGGTATCGACGTACTTCAACTTGCCCGTGTAAAACGGGTGGCAGTTGTTGCAGATATCGATTTTCATCTCGGGCATGGTGCTGCGGGTAACGAAGGAATTGCCGCAACCGCAGGTTACCTTGGTTACGTGGTACTTGGGATGGATGTTTTCTTTCATGGTCCGAATCCTGAACTATTATGGCAATGTAGGGTGGGCTTTGCCCGCCGGGATGATAATTTTCAAATTTCATGTAGGACAGGTTTCCAACCTGTCGAGACAGATTGGAAATCTGTCCTACGGCGTTAATCCCCCATTCCAAGGGATACTTCGCTCGTGGAAACCATTCAGTTTAGCATCGAATCTTCGCGGCGACAAGAGAAGCGAAAAACAAAACCTCGTGGTTTTTCGCATCAAGTTCACCCTTAATAGGGGGTTTTAAGTGTCTCCTAAATACCTTCGATCGATTTTTTTCCGGAATCCAGTCCGCATTCTACCCGTTTTTCGACCTAGAATTGTATGGAGATATCACGCGTTCCCGCCTGTTTTGGAGGTAATTCTCATGTCCGCCGCGCTGGAAACACCCACCCTCGACGCCCCCGTACTGACGCAATCGCCGATCCCGTTCATCGACCGTCGCAGTCCGCTGGCTGCCGATTCGCCCTTCCGCGAGCGTCGGCAGTTCACGAACTCGCACGAAGAACTTACGCCCGAAGCCGCCGAACTTGCCCGCGCCATCGACGGATACAAGTTGACGCACCGCCGGCGATTCATCGATTTCGAGGAGATGCTGGGCGTGATCAAATCGCTGGGGTATCGGAAGTAGGAGCAGGGGATAGGGGATAGGGATTAGGTGATAGAAAAGCTGCCTCTTTTTTGCAAATTTATTCCCAAGAAGCCCCCGTCCCTTGCTTCCTGTTCGCGATTTCCTATCCCCTATCCCCTATCCCCTGCCACTTTCACTCATCCAACGTGGTTCTGCCGGTGGCGATATCGAACTCGAAAATCGCGGGGATGAGCATGGCCACGGTGGTGAAACCGTAGGCGGCGACGATCGAGAATAACATGGCCAGCGTGAAATTCTGCAGATAGCTCGTAATCGCGTAAAAGGTGGCGAAGGGGCAAAGGAACGAGGCCAATCCAATGGCCGCCGAAGGATTCCTGGCGCCCAGTACGACGTACAAGCCCGCCCCGCCCAACACCATGTAGGCGAAAAACGGCACGAACTGGGCTTCGAACGAACCGCTAAAGGCCAGCATGATTCTCATGCAAGCCGCCACGCCGATGGTCATGAAAAAGAGCGTTCCCAAACTGGTGGCGATCGCGCTTGCCGAAGTGCCGTAGGAGATGCCCGCGTGCAGCCCCAGCATGGCGGCGAAGAGATACATCACCAGCAGGCCGACCACGAGGAACACCGTGTTCTCCGCGCTAAGCGCTCCGCTCGCGCCCAAATAAACGCAAAGCGCCGGCGGTAAAACGACCATCTCCTTGGTGTTGAAAAAGACGCCGCCCAGTTTGCCGAACACGATTTCCTTGGGCGAAAGATCGGTCGCCAGCAGCAGATCGAGGGCTTTGGCGTCGCGCTCGCTGGTGAGCGAAGTTACCGCCTGGGCGTTAACCAGAATCAAACTCAGGAGAAAGAGCGGGACGAGCACCGCGGCGCCGTGGGCATACTGCGGCAATTGGCCGGTGCGGATCATCCAATGCAAACTGCCGGCGGCGAGGGCGAAGAGGAGGAGATACGCCAGGCGGATGAACAAGGTTTTCCGCCCGTAAGCCCAGGTGCGGATTTCCCGCCAGATAATCGGATTATCCCACACGTGGCGGGTGCGCGCGGTTTTGGTGATTGTTTTCGGCGGCGCTGCGCCGGCCGCTTGCGAAGCGGCGGCGTTACTCCCGAACGGATAGCGCCACGCGCGGGAAGCGGCCGCGGTTTTGGTCAATCGTTCTTCGGTATCGAAAATGGTCTCTTTCGCGGGCGCAGCTTCTTCGATTGTCTGCGGCATGGCTTCGCGCGACGGATTCCAGACCCGTACCATAGCGATCGCCAGCAGGTTGATCGCCGCGGCGATGCTTAGCGAAACGAGCAGAAACAGATAAATCGGAGATTGCAGCCCGCCCAAGGCCGGATCGACCGAGGTCCAAGGTTGCGCGGCTTCGCGAATCGCCTGCCAGGGGCTGATGCCGCAGGCCAAGGTTTTGCAGGAGATGCCCCACCAAGTTTCGCCCGCGACGCCGCCGGCGAGAATTTCGCCCAGGGCAATCCAGAGGACCAGTGTCAGCACGGTGAGGGCCAGCGCCTGGAAGGTTTTTTCCCGCCACAAGGCGATGAACGATCCCAAACTGCCGCAGGCCAGCGCGGCGGCGAGCGTAACGGCGAAGACGCGCGCGATTTGTTCCGCGGAGATGCCGCCGAGCAGGGCCAGCATGATGAACAAGGGCAAGCCGGCCAAGAGCATCACGAACACGCTCAACATGCCGGCGAAGAGCTTGCCCAACACCAATTCGCTATTGGTCAGCCGCGTGAGCAGCAGCAGGAGCAGCGTTTTGCGGTCTTTTTCCTGGGCCACCGCCGCGGCCGCCAACATCGCCGAAAAAAACACGGCCCAGGCCAATTGCAGCGTGGCCAGAAGTTGGAAGAGGATCGTGCCGAAGCGCGCCAGATCGCCGAGATCGCCGACATTTTGCGATCCGCAAACCACCATCCACGCGGTAAAGACCAAGAGCAGTAAGCCCGCCGCGTAAGTGGTGCGGGCAACATAAATCCGCAAGCGGCGCGGCGCGATGGAAACCTCGCGGTGGAAAACGGGTCCGACGAACAATGCAATTCTCCAGGGGAAATCGGGATGCGCTCTCCCTCCATGATAGCAGGAATTGGTAGAGCGGGGCTAGGGGGGAAAGTATGAAGGCTGAATGCTGAATGCTGAATGAAATCCAGATGAGGGCAATGCCCACGATAATCGTGAACCCGGCAGCCTGCATCACGCATCCCTCATCCTTCATTTATTATTCATCATTCATCCTTCATCATTTGATCCGCGGAACATATCCCCGCGGGCCGCCTTCGAAGACACTGAACTCGGCCCAAACGGGCAGGTGCTCTGAGACCTCGGCGGCGGCTTGGACGGTGAGTTCGAATTCGCGCATGGTGTCGAAAACTTCCGCGCGGCCGGTGAATTCGACGACGGCGCGGCGGTCGAAGAGGAGGTTGTCTGCCATTTTCGTGCCGCGAACGGTGGTGGGGAAGTTCTCGCCGATGGCCGCCGTAATGCCCGGCACATTCCCCAAGCGGCTCAGGTGGCGTTCGTCGGCCTCGAAATCGCCGAGCATGATCACGTCGTCCTCGCTCGGACCGTCGGGCCGCACGACGTCGCGCACCGCCCGGAACACGTCGGCCAGCAGATCGAGTTCGGCGGCGGGCTTCTCGGGATCGGTATCGACGGCGATCAGATAGAACGTGAAGGGGGCGGGAGTTGCGCGGGCGCGGAATAGTCCGACCAGCGGCTTGCGGCGGAAGCGCCGCTGCGGATCCTCGATGAAATGCACCGTCGCGCGATCGACTTCCACGACGGCCTTGTCGAAGAGAAAGCCCGAATAATGTTCGACGCCGTCGCGCTTTTGCGTGGGACAGGTGGCGAAATCGTACTGCCGGCCGCTGGCCGCGTTGAGGTGTTCGATCAAGCGCACCGGCACGCCTTGGTTCTTGCCGCGCAAGCCCTGCAGCGCGACGAGATCGAAACGCCGGATCGACTGCGAGAGGATTTCGCCGATCCGCGGGTTGCTTAGTTTGATTTCGTCCAATCCGCCGAGGTTGTAGGCGGCGACGCGGAAAGTCGGCCGGTTGGATGGCGGCGGCAGATTGTTAATGGCAGGCGCGTCGGGAGGAGGCGGCGTCGGTCCTGGCTCCGCTTTCGCGCGGGGAACGATCTTGATGTAGGACAATTTGCCGTTGTCGTAGTGCGATTCGATTTGGTAATTCATCGCAAAAAACCCGGCCGCGCCGAGCAGGGCGATGATCACGATCCCCAAAACGATCCGACTTGCCATGATATTTCCTCTTCGTAACCGTTCACAGGGGACTGTCCCGATTTTCGCGGCGCAAAAGATGATGGGTGTTGGAAAAGTGCTTAATCGCCGCGAAAATGGGACTGTCCCCCTCACGCCGCGGGAAGGGGACAGGTCCATGTTTTCGGCCTACCGTTTGTCCACAAAATACGTTTTCCCGCCGAAAAATGGACCAGTCCCCGACCGGGGTGTGAACGCTTACTCCTCGTCGCGCCGAAACGGCCGCCTGCGCAAAAAAACCGCTGCAGGATACCGATTTGGCCGAATCGTTGCTATGCCACTAAAGAAGGGGATAAATGCAACCCTTCGGAATTGCTTGCATCTCAAGGGATTACCCTCGATTCGCCAGATTCCTCATAATTCACCTCACATTGTAAAAAAACGACATCCCCCCCGATATTTTCATTGCCGAAATGGGGGGAGATTCCCTATACTGGTATTCGGCGGCCAGTCGATTCTCCTATCGGCAACCACAGCCCCCCGCGTGGACGCGGGGGCTAAACGACCCATGAACGAATAGCACAATGTGAGTGCATCCGATGCGATACTCGAAAATCATTTCCGTCATCGTCTTGATGCTGCTCGGCCCGATCTCCGAATTCGCGCGGGCCGAAATCTTCGTGCTGACTTCCGGCGGCCGGGTGGTGGGCGAACTGTTGAATCCCGACGAGAATCCGCGCAAAAAATACGTCGTCCAACTCGCCGGCGGCAGCAAAATGACGCTCGACGCCGCGCAGGTCGAGCAGGTGCTGCGTCCCAAGGCCGATCTCCTCGAATACGAGAAAATCCGCGCCGACTATCCCGACACCGTGGCGGGGCAATGGGCGCTGGCCGAATGGTGCCGCGAAAGGAAACTGCTCGACAAGCGCGAAACGCACCTCAAGCGGATCCTTGAACTCGAACCCGACCACGCCGACGCCCGACGCCTGTTGGGCTACGCCAAGATCGACGGCAAATGGGCGCGGCGCGACGACTTGATGCGCGAACGGGGCTACGTCTTTTCCAAAGGCAAATGGATGCTGCCGCAGGAAGTCGAACGGCAGGCCGAAAAATCCAAGCACGAGGCGTCGCAGTCCGAATGGGCGCGGAAAATCGCCCTCTGGCGAAGATGGCTGGGCACCAAGCGCGACGAGGACGCCCGCGCGGAATTGCGGAAAATCGCCGATCCCGCGGCCGTCAAGGCGTTGGTCCTCGGACTGCGCGGCGAATCCGCGGCCGAAGCGCGGCTACTGCTGGTCGAGGCGCTGCGGAACATCGACGCGCCGGAAGCCGAGCGGGCGCTGGCCATCGCCGCGCTCGACGACGTCTCGGAGGAAGTCCGCCTGACCTGCCTCGATTTTTTGAAGACTAAAAAACGGCCCGAGGTGGTGGCCTATTTCGTGGGCAAGCTGAAGGCGAAAGATAACGTCACGGTGAATCTGGCGGGCGTCGCCTTGCGGGAGATGAAAGACCCTTCGGCGGTCGGGCCGCTGATCGACGCGCTGGTAACCACGCACAAATTCAAGATCGTGCAGGGCGGCGGCGAAGGAAGCACTTCCTCGACGTTCAGCAAAGGCCCCGGCGGCGGAGGAGGCGGCCTCTCGGTCGGCGGCCGGCCGCAGATCGTCGAGCAGAACTTCGCCAATCAAGCCGTGCTCGACGCCTTGGTGGCCATCACCGGACAAAATTTCGCCTGGGATCAAGCCGCTTGGAAGGGCTGGGCCGCCGCCCAAAAAAAGCCCGAAACGCTGGACGCCCGGCGGGATTGATGTGAGGGGCGTGGGGCGAGGGATTTTTCAAGAAATCTTTCGCGCCGCTTCGGCCGCGTCCTCGGTTGCCGGCAAGCCGAGATAAGTAAGTGCGGTGGCGGCGACCGCGGTGATGGGTACGGCCCGGTCGATCTGTTTTCCCGCCGGAACGCCGGGACCGAGCGCCAACATCCAGACGCGGCGGCCGTAGTCGGGGTTCGCGCTCTGCCGGTGGTAACCGTTCACAGGGGACTGTCCCGATTTTCGCGGCGCAAAAGATGATGGCGCCGTAAAAGTGCTTAATCGCCGCGAAAATGGGACTGTCCCCCTCGCGCCGCGGGAAGGGGACAGGTCCATGTT
>JADLEL010000207.1 GCA_020846145.1 Pirellulales bacterium
ACTGTCCCCCTCGCGCCGCGGGAAGGGGACAGGTCCATGTTTTCGGCCTACCGTTTGTCCACAAAATACGTTTTCACGCCGAAAAATGGACCAGTCCCCGACCGGGGCGTGAACGCTTACCATTTTTTGAAATCCCCAATAGTCTTTAGAATAAAACCATTATAATCGATGTTGTCGCCGGCCATAAGTCCTTGGATAGCGATTGTTTATCATTAATTGGAGGTGTGGTGATCCAGCGACTTACGACACTCAGCCAGATGATGAATCGAACCCCACGAATCGGGCAGAAAATTGCGATTGAGAAGACATATTTTCGAGAGCCTCGTCCATCGCGAGGTTGAATTCCGAATCGTTCCTTGACAATTCAAACGGAAAGCGAATCCCGAATGTCGATATGCGCGCACCTGGGCGTGACTATGGCGATCAGGTCCTTGGTGGCCGCGCCCAACGCCTGTCGCGCGTGGAACATAGTGGATTTGAAAAATCCTAGACGTACCCATTTTTGGCATGGGGCCGAGATCATTTATTACGGATTCTTGTCCTCAAAATGTGCGAAACTTGAACTTACGGGAACAATAACTTAGAACTTATCCTAAAACCTCAATTCGTTGGGGTGGCAGTACAACTGCCACCCCAACCGACATGGTTTTGGGATAGGCACTTAGGGTGCGCTGGCCCTGGTTTTCTCCTCCCGTGCGTTCAAGAGGGGCTAAATGAAACAAGCCGCAGATCGGGGCCGGCGATTTTCGCCCACTCGATAATCTCCTCGCCGACATGGCCATAGCCGGCCATCCAATGGTGGCCGATGCCTTCTTCGTGGATCCAGTCGATTACCCGGCCGACCGGGACGCCGAAATCGACGCGGAGCGGATTGCCGGGAAAGACCATCGCGGTCGAGACGGCTTCGCCTTCCAGCAAAGCGATCTGGTAGTCGGCGCCGGAAGCCAGAATGCTCAAGAGCGTTACCGGTCCGGGGCGGGCGGGGAACAAGGCGCAAACGCCGCGGCCCATCAATCTCACCGAGGCTAGCTGAACGTCGGCGGGATTCTCCGCCAGACTGAACGAGCCGGCCCCGCAGTGCGAAAAGATCACGGTCTTTTCGTCGAGCGGTTCGAGCCAGTCGGTGTTGTGCGTGGGCTGGCCCGTGAGAAGCGTGAGCATGAGTTGGCCCACGGCGCCATGCACGTCGCCTTCGCAGGCCATGGGAATGCCTTCGTCGGCCAGCAGCGAGGCGGGAAGGCACACCCGGCCCATCAGATGCGGATAGCAGCCGATGGTCAAGGCGTCGAGGCCGAATTGCTCGACGGAACGGCGGATGGCGGCGTGGATTTTCATCGAATCCAGCCCTTCGGCCTCTTCCACTTTGCAGGAGGATGCCCGGTTTACGACTTCCAGCCATTTTTGTTGCATCGGCGGATCAGGCTCTTCCTCGGCCGCGGCGAGCAACCGCGGAAGGTCGATCGGGACGATGCGCGGGCCGATCGCCTTTTTCAGGGCGAATTCGTTCGCCGCCACCTCGCACATGCCGCCCACGCGATGTCCGGCGAAACCGATCCGCGCCCGTCGCAGGCGATAAGCCAGCGCCGTGGCGCGGAGAAAGGCCATCGCGCGCTCACGGCAATCGGGCAAGTCGAACTGTCCAAACACGGCCCGATACGGCGCGCCCAACTGTTTCAAGCAGGCCGTAAGTTGCTGGATGCCGCACAGCGCGCCGGTTTCCATGCCGGGCAGCGACCAGAGCAACAGCGGAACGGGGCATTCCTCCACGAGGTCGAAAACCAGGTAATCCTCGAACCAACTGACGGCGACCATCGCCGCCGCGTGGACGTGCGACTCGGCCATCCGCCGTCCGGCTTCCGCGGCCAGGTCGGGATTGAGGACCGCCCCCAACCTCACGACCTCGCATCCCAGCGATTCCAAAAGATCGGCCAAATCGGCGGCTGCTTGCGGCGCGCGGTCGGCGCCGACTTCCAAGGGGCTGGAAAGCGCGCCGACGGCGACGCGCGGGATGAGGCGTTTTTCCGGGGGAAACATGCTCTCGGCTCCTTTATCTTCGGAATGCGGGATTGCGAATTTCTCCGACGGCTTCGATCATGGCGCGGAAATTTTCGGGCTTGACGGGGGGATTGATTTCGCTCGACGTGGCGACGAACATCCCGCCCGTTTCCAAGGCGTTGGTGGCGCGAATTTGGTGGTGGACCGACTCGCGAACCTGCGCCGGCGTGCCGCGTTCCATCAGATCGACGCCGTCGATGCCGCCCGACCAGGTAACGTGCGGATAGGTGTTTTTGAGTTCGACGATATCCATGCCGGCGTTCGGCTCCAGGCAGTAGAATCCATCGACTCCGCAAGCCAGCAGATCGGGGAGGGCGGCCTTGTAGTTGCCGTCGCTGTGGAACAGCGCCTTGACGCCGTGTTCGTGCCAGGCCGCGGCGCACTTCCGCACGCCGACGTGATGGTAGCGGCGGCAGAAATCGGGCGAAAAGATGGGGCCGCGTTTCGAGGAAAAATCCTCCGGAATGAGGACCACCGGCGAGAGCGCCGCGTCGGCGACCGCATGAATCCGCCGCACTTCGACCGCGACCGTCAACTCCATGAATTCGTCCAATACCTCCGGGTATTCGAGGAAAAAATAGGTGTAAAGCTCCAGCCCCATCTTGTCGAACACATTGCAAAAACCGGTCCAACTGTAGTTCAATAAAACGGTCTCGCCGATGAGGGCCTGGGTCTCGGTCATGTAGCGGCGATACTCCTCGCGGGCGAGTCGGGCGTCGAACGGCGTCTCGCGGAGCTTTTTCGTTTCGCCCAGCAGCCAATCCCGCGCTCCGCGCGCGTCGGTGAAGGGACGGCCCGCATGCCAGCATTGCCAGTTGTCGTTCTGGATGATGAAGCCGTCGTCGGTGGTGTAGCGATCGGTTCCGAGCGGCGCCCGCGGCGGCATGATCAGGTCGGTGGTTTGGCGGATCACCTCGCCGACGTCCTCGATCGCATAGTCGAAGCCCTCGATCGGCTTGCCCGTGTACGCGGCAATCACGCGCGAATTGTAGCTCAATTGTTCGAGGATCGCCGCGCGATCGACGGGCTGCAAGGCGAGCGTGGTTTCCACCCGTTCGCGTTTGGACATGACGTCGGCGGGAAAAATCTTCTCGAACATGGGCGGCTTCTTAACAATACTCCTTCCAGGCCGCGATCATCTGCTCGACTCCTTCCCAGGGGGTGTCGGGAAAGAGGGCGTCAATCGGGTGGAGGATGAAGCGGTTGGTCGGGCCGAGAATTTCGATCGCTCGCCGAACCTCGTCGCGAATCCGCTGTGGATCGCCCGATGCCAGACTCAAGGCGTTCGTGCCGCCGACCATCGTCATGCGGTCGCCGAAAAGTTCCTTGGCCTTCGCCAGCGGAATGCGATCGAGCACGGGGTCCACGAAATAGAGCACATCGACGCCGGCGTCGGCGAGCCGCGATCCCAGCCGCTCCACGCCGGTGGTCATCACGTAGCCGAACTTCTTGCCGTGCCGATGCGCCACGGCGGTCAGTTCCGCAAGACGCGGATAAACGTACTCGTTGAACAGGCCGGGCGACCAGAAGTCGGTCGAAGAGTACCAGCCGCGCTGGCAGACCATATCGACTCCGTCGGTGCTTGCCGCCAACTCGGTGCGGGCGTAGTCGCATTCGGCGATCAGATCGATCAACCGCCCGAAGGCCTCGGGCGCGTCGAGCGACATCATCACCGCGCCTTGCGTTCCGGCCATCCAAACGGCGGCGTCGATGCCGAACGCGCTCCAGGCTTGGATCAGCAATCCCTTGCGATCGGCGAAGGCCTTCATCTTTTTCATGCGGTCGGCGAACCAGCGGCGCCGTTCCGCGTCGGGCGGCATGAAGAGATGCTTGATCGCGGGAACGTCGCAAGGATGGCTAACCAATTGCGCGAGGGCGCGGGCGACGTTGTAATCCTCGATCAACTCAACGCTCTCCGGCTGCACCGGCCAGCCCGCCGGCTCCGCGGGCGTTCGCCAGGCCGCATGGCGCAGCGCGCCGGACGGCGTCTCGTACTCGCGGACGTTGATGGGATACCTATCGCTGCCGCCGGGATCGCCGATGGGAATCGTGCGGTCCATCACCACCACCGCAGGATCCCGGCTCCAGGGGACGGAGACTTCAAGTGCGTCGTCGATGCCCAGCGACAGCCAAGCCTCCGCGCGCTTGAATTCGTCCTCCAATTCCCAAGGGTGCGGCAGGGTATGAATGTGCTCCAACCGTTTGGAGTACCAATAGGGCACCGGTTTGCCGTTGGTCTCCCAACGCAAATGCGACGGGGCCGGAAAGCCGAAGCACCAGGTGGTCAAGGGGACGTGATCCGCCGGTTGCCCGTTGATGGCGGCCAATATTCTTTCCTTCGAGTTCATGCGAGAAGATCCTCTCGGTCAATAAGGTCGATTAACTCCCGTAAATTGCCGCTTTGACCGCTTCGGCAGCCGCGTTTTCCTGCTCCGTGCTCAATCGCGACGGGATGGGCAACAAAATGGATCGGGCGAAGAGGGCGTCGCTCTTCGGGCAGGTTCCTTTTTCGTAGCCGTACGCGCTCGCGGCGTTTTCGGCCAGCGACCATGGATTACCGGCCGGCGATAAAGGCACTTTGCCTACCAGGGAAGGGATGTTGTAATAAATGTGCAGTCCGTAATCGGCGATGCGGAATACGTTGTGCAGGCCCGCCGCTTTCATCTTCTCTACGGCCGAAAGGGCTTTCGCCTCGTTCTCGAGCATGAAGATAAAAAAGGTGCCGGTATCGCCCGCGGCATCGTTCGATCGGCGGAATTCGATGCCGGGCGTGCCCTGCAACAGCGTTTTGATGCGATCGTTCGAGTTTCGCATGTGGCCGATGATTTTCGGGAGCTTCTCGATCTGCACCGCAGCCACCGCGCCGCACAATTCGGACATCCGCCGGCCGCCGCCCCAGGCGATGGCATCAGGGTCCGGCGCGGCGAGGCGACCGTCCTTGCGAATAAGCCCCATGTCGTGGGCGGAGAAGGCCCGATAGTACAACTTCTCGTCGTTGGTGATGATCAATCCGCCTTCGCCGCACGTCATATTCTTGTTCAGTTGCAGGCTAAAGATCGCCATTTTGCCGAAGGTGCCGAGCGTTTGGCCGCGATAAGCGCCGCCGTTGCACTGCGCGCAGTCTTCCAACACGGGAATCCCGTGTTTTTTCGCGACGGCCATGATGGCGTCCATATTGCAGGGGCTGCCCGCCATGTGGATGGGCAGAATCAGCTTGGTGCGGGGCGTGATTTTCCTTTCCAGGTCGGCCGGGTCCATGCACAGCGAGTCGTCCACTTCGCAGAGTACGGGAATGGCGTTCGACTGCACCACGGCCCCCACGCTGGCCACCCAAAGGAAGGCGGGCACGATGACCTCGCAGCCCGGCCCGATTCCCAGGGCCGCCATCGAGGCAATCAGCGCTCCGGTGCCGCTGTTGACGGCCAGGGCGTATCGGACGCCGTAAAAGTCTCGCGCCGCGGCTTCAAAGGCATCCACGTACTTTACCTTGCCCAAACCGTAATAACGGAACAGCGAGCCGTGCTTGAGCACGTCCTGCACCGCCTGCTGCTCTCGCTCGTCCAGCCAATAGGCGCCGGGGAATTCGTAAGGCCAATCGACAAGCATGGAAAAGTTTCGCATGGGGTTTTTAGCGGGCGAAGCCCACCCCGCTAATATCTTCCGGGGTGGTAAACGGTAATCAAGCGGACGGGTTCATCTTCCGCGGCGAATCCGCGATGTTCGATGCCTTTAGGGATGTAAAAGGCGTCGCCGGGTCGCAAAATCCGTTTCGGCTGCTTTTTAATCTCCAGTGCCAAACTTCCCGAAAGCAAATAGCCGGCAACATCGCACTTCAAGGTCTCGAACGGCGGTCGGCGTTTCGCGGGGCCGAGGGTTTCGTCGAACATTTCCACGCCGATGCCGGGTTTTTTGCGGAAAACGATGGTATAAGTGCGGATCCCGTCGCTAATCGCCTGCATGTGTTCGCGGAGGAATATCGGGCCTTCCCGCCGCTCCTTCTCCTGGGCGAAGAACGAGGCCAGATCGGTGCCCAGGGCGCTTAAAATCTTCTGCAAAGTCGCGATGCTGGGGGAGTTTTTGCCCCGCTCGATGCAGGAGATGATGCCGGGCGTGACGCCCGCCAAACCGGCCAACTGCCTGATCGAGAGGCCGCTCCGCTTGCGGAGCATTTGAATTCGTTGAGGGAGTTGGGATTCCATGTATCCGGCTCTTGCGTTATTTTGTACAAGCGTCTAATATATACGACAGTCGTATAAAAAGCAAGGGGCCTCCGCCGCGAATTTCGAAAAGCCCAGAATGGACCCGCTCAGCCAGCTCTCGATCACCGTCGGCGGCTTCGATCTCGCCATCATCGCCGCCTATCTGGTGGTCGTCTTGATCGCGGGCGTCTTATTGACGCGGATGGCCTCGACCGACATCGATTCCTACTTCCTCGGGGGCCATAGCATGCCCTGGTGGCTCTTGGGCGTGTCCGGCACTTCGGCCTACTTCGACGTAACGGGCGTGATGTGGACCATCGCCTTCTTTTACGTCATGGGGCAGCGTTTCTTCTGGGCGCAATGGGAATGGGGATTTGTGGCGATGGTCGCCTGCTTCGCCGCCTTCATGGGAAAATGGCTGCAGCGCAGCCGCGTCATCACCGGGGCCGAGTGGATGATTATCCGCTTCGGCGACGGCGCGGCGGGGCGCTCGGCGAGATCGGCCTACGCCCTCTTGGCCGTGGTCGTGGCCGTGGCCTTCGCGGGCTTTGCGGAATGGGGCGGCGGGCGATTTCTCAACGTCTTTCTGCCACAATATACCCCGCACCAACTGGCCGTCACCTTAATCGTCATCACCACCATTTACACCATGCTCGGCGGGCTTTACGGCGTGGTGGTAACCGACGTGATCCAATTCGCGCTGATCCTGGTCGGCTCCACGATTTTGATCGTCAAGGCAATCGGCATGAGTTCGTACGAGGGGCTTGCCAAAGTCGTGCCGCCCGAATGGTTCGATCTCCAGCCGCTCTGGCACTGGGAGCGTTTGGAGCTTTGGAACGACACCCGTCCCTACTCGTTCTTGATTTTGATGGCGATCGTCTGGGTCGCCAAGGGGATGTTGCTTTCGGTGGGCGGTCCGCAACAACTCTACGACATGCAGCGATTCCTGGCCGCGCGCAGCCCGCGCGATGCCGCCAAAGCCGGCATGCTCTGGGGCGTCGCGCTGACGCCGATGTTCATGGTGGCGGCGGCCGTCGGGGTGATTGGGCTGATGCAATGGGGGGGCGATCTGCCGCATCCCGAAAAACTCTACCCGGTGGTGATCGGCACGATGCTGCCTGCGGGTCTCAAGGGATTGGTCCTGGCCGGCTTGCTCTCCGCGTTCATGTCGAATTTCTCCGCCACGGTGAATGCCGGCGCGGCGTACTTGGTGCGCGACGGCTACCAGCAATTTTTGCGGCCCAAGGCGACGGACAAGGAGTTGATCCACGCCAGCCGCGTCGCCAGCGCGCTGGTCGCCCTGGGGGGGATATTCGTGGGAATGAAGGCGGAAAATATCGACGCCATCTTCAAGTGGATCATGATGGTCTTGGGGACGGCGGTGCTCATGCCCAATGTCTTGCGGTGGTTCTGGTGGCGATTCAACGGTTGGGGTTACGCAGCGGGAACGGTGAGCGGCGTGGCGGTGTCGATCGTTTCCGCGACGTGGTTTTTCGATGCTCCCCTTTACATCAGTTTTTATATATTTTTTAGCGTCGGCATGGTGGCATCGGTCGCGGCCGCGCTTTTGACCCCGCCTACGGAGATGGACAAGCTCGTCGATTTCTATCGCCGCATCCGCCCGCCGGGATTTTGGGGGCCGGTCAAGAAGGTCGCTCTGGCCGAGAATCCGAATATGCCTTTCGATTCTTTCGGCCGGGATTTGGCCTGCCTGTTCCTGATTATGTTCGGCCTGCACAATCTTTATTCGGGTTCGTGCCACGCCTGCACGAAGGTCTGGTCGTCTTTCGCCATGAACGTGGTGAACGTGGCCCTTTCCGCCTACGTGCTGTACTTTTTGTGGTATAAGAATCTGCCGGATAAAGAGGAAGGCGCCGCGCCGACCCAGGAAATGAACGGGCGCGACGCCGCGAGACTCGATGCGGGGCAGTCGCGGGGATAGCGTTTGTCCAAGTATGACGATGGAGTTTTGTGGTGCCGCCGTCCCGGCTGCACTCGGCAGGCGAGACGCCCACGCCACAACTTATTCTTGAACGGCCGCATGGTATAATCGTACTTGATGATACCCCGAAACTTGACCGATCGTAAACTCCGGTTCTCGCCCCCGACTCCTCCATGACGTCATCGCCTCGCTCCTCCACCGTCGGCACCGCCTATTGCGTATTTTCCGCGATCGTCTATGCCGGTTTTTACGTCTGCCAGGGCATTGCCGCGGAACGGCTCAAGAGTCTATTGGGCGAAGTGCCGTCCGCCCTTTGGATCACCTGCGTCCAGGCGACCATGGCGGCGCTGCTGCTGGGGATTTTTCTGGCCGTGAATGCCATGCTCGGCAGGCAGGTCTTTCCCGCGCGGCGGGAGATGCTCATCCTCGCGGCCTTGGGCCTGTTAGGACAGACCGGCGGAGTGCTCCTGGTTTGGGCGATGTCGCTGTTGGGACCGGGCGTAACGACCGTGCTATCGACGGCCATCATGCTCGCCGTCAGCGCGATGTTGGGTTTGTTCGTGTTGGGAGAGCGCGTCTCGTGGATGCAAATCGCGGCCATCGCGATGGTGGTGGTTGCCGTGGCCTGCTTCAACTTCGGCGCGAATTCCGGGGAATCGCCCGCCGCCGGGGTTGCTCAGCGGAATACCTTCCTCGGCCTTGCCCTCGCCGCGTTGTCGGCCGTCGCTTTCGCCGCGCTTTCGGTCGGCATTCGGAAGATGGTTACCGGCGATACCCGCGTCGAAATCATGGTGTTTTTCCTCAACGTGATGGGGCCTCTCGTCATCGGTCCGATGTGCCTCCTGTAGATCGGCCCCGTCCAACTCCTGCAAACTCCGGCGCGCGATCTGGGCATCATGATTCTCTCCGGTCCGCTGAATTTAATCGCCCTGCTCCTGGTAACCATAAGTTTCCGATTCATTAGCGTGGTCCGCGTGAACGTCATCAACAATGGACTCTGCGCCGCGTTGACCATGCTTGCGGATATCATATTTTCCGATGTCCTGCAGAAATTCATGCCCGAATATTTGATCCTCGGCATGGCATTAAGCCTTTGCGGCATCGTGCTGATCAGCGTGGGCGATCCCAACCGGAGCCTTGAAACTCCTGCCGCGGAGTAATGTAGGTTATGCTTTAGCAGAACGAGAGCCAAAGCGAGTAATGCGTTATGCTGAAGCATAACCTACGGCTGCAATCCGCGGTTTATTTGCCGAAACCAATCCCCGAATCCCGCCAAATCCCATGAATCGCAACTATTCCGCCATCCTCGGCAATTTAGGCAACACCCGCGACCGCTTTTGCGACGGGTACAAGGACAATCCCGGCACCCTCGAGATGCTCCGGCTGGCGGCGAAGATTCCGCACATTTCGGGAATCGAGCTGGTCGGCACATGGGACATCCGCCCCGAAAACGCCAAGGAGATGAAGCAAGCCCTGGCCGATGCCGGCCTGAAATGCGTCTCGATCATTCCCGACCTGTTCGCCGACAAGCGGTTCTGGAAAGGCAGCTACAGCGCGAGCGATGCGAACGTCCGCCGGCACGCCATCGATTACACGCGGCAGATGTGCGGCATTGCCGAGGAGTTGGGCTGCGATACGCTGAATATCTGGCCCGGCCAGGACGGCTACGACTATCTACTCTGCGCCGACTACGAACGTGAGCGCGCGTGGCTTTGCGAATCGATCGCCGCGGTCGCCGGGGAATTTCCCCGGCTGCGGTTCGCCTTGGAATACAAGCCCAAGGAGCCGCGCACCCATTCGTACATCGCCCGCATGGCCGATACGCTGCTCCTGGCTCGGGAAACCGGTTGCGACAACGTGGGCGTGACGATCGACACCGGGCACGCCTTCGTGGCGGGCGAGAACGTCGGCGAGGCGATCGTGCTTGCCAAACGGGCCGGCGACCGGCTGTTCCATACGCACTTCAACGACAACCACTCGCTGTGGGACGACGACATGATTGTGGGCACGGTGCATGGCGCGTGCTACATCGAGATGCTCTACTGGCTCGACCGCTGCGGCTACCGGGGCTGGCTTTCGATGGATCAATACCCCTACCGCGAAGAGGCCGCCGCGGCCATCGGCGAGAGCATTCTATGGCTGCGGCAATTCGACCAAATCGTGCAAGAGCATCGCGCGGAGATCGACAAGCTCGTGGCCGCCAACGACGCCGTCGCCACCTCCCGGTTCTTGCGCGGCGTGATGGTTTAAGGGCGGCTATTTGCTTGTTTCGCCCATCAGTTTGACGACATCCGGCTCGATGGCTTCCGCCCAGACCTGGAATCCCTTGGCGGTGAGGTGCAGGCAGTCGAACATCAGCTCCTCGATAATCGCGCCGTCCTTGTCGAGAAACTTTTCGCCGATGTCGCGGTAGAAAACGGTTTTGCCGTCGTCCAGTTTCGCGATCCGGCCGTTGATTTTCGCGATCGTTTCCCGGACAGGGTCCGTCTTGTCCTTTTTCCGGGGGAAAATGCCCATCAGCAGGATTTTCGCGTGGGGCAATTTCGCGCGGAGTTTTTCGACTACCTTTTCCACGCCCGCGGCGATGTCCGGCACTTGGTAGCGGCGCATATCGTTCGTATTGTTCGTGCCGATGAGGACCACGGCCAGCTTGGGCGCGATGCCGTCGATTTCGCCGTGGTCCAAACGCCCGAGGACGTGCTGCGTTTGATCGCCGCTGACGCCCAGGTTCGCCGCATTCCGCGTACCGTAGTATTTTTTCCACATTTCGCGCGGGCTGCCGGGCCAGCCGCCCTCGCTTTTCTCGTCCGCCCAGGCTTCGGTGATCGAATCGCCGATGAAGATCAAATCGACTTTCCCCTTTTTATTTTTCACCGTTTCGACGATTTTGCGGTGTTGTTCCAACCATCCCGCTTTGCGTCGCTGGACGGGGACAGTCGGATCTTCGTTCGCCTCCAGCGCGAATAACGGAGATAAAATCGCCAAAGAGAAAGCCCAGAATGCCCCGCAACGAACCGGCCGGCGACTTAGCATGAAAACGCCTCCTCGAGTGCTCACTTTTTATTACCGCGTTCCCGGCCGTTTCCCCGGCCGCACTCCCTCGTCACCGCCACCTTGGTTGAGGTCTTCGACGAAAGGTATTCCGCCGTCCCAGGTCAGTTTGATTTCGAGGTTGTCGGTCGGGCCGGCGATCTCGACCCATAGTCCCGAGGTGTTCACAGCGCTATATTTCTTGGGCGCCAGCCACTTCACCACATAGGCCGATTGATGCTCGCTGCCGATTACGAGAACGCGGTGCTTGCCGAGGACGCAGCCGTCGTCTTGATCGAAGGTGGAAAGCGTGAAGCGGCCGTCCGGCCCGATGGGACCGCTCGCCGCGCGATCTTTGACCGGAAAGACTTGGATAAAGCCGGCCGTCAAGGGTTGTCCGTCGATCGACACCCGCCCGCTGACGGGCACCCGCCGCGGCCGGCCGTCGCCGCATCCGGCCGGAAGAATCGAAAGCAAAATCAAAATACCCGCGTGAATGACCGCGAAAGGTTGTGTAATGAGCGCCATAGCCGAATCCAGTGAACGTTAGAAATCCCTGCCATTCCGGGTGGACATTGCTTGGTAGGTGTAGAGGGATATATTGTCCTCGATAAAGGTAACGTGTCCGTCGCCGTATAAAAAATTCGCGCCGCCTTTATGCCGGCTGCCGAAAGCGCCGTTGTTGGGCGTTCCGTAGGGAACCCAGGCCAAGCCTTGTAATGGCCGCGTGTTCAAGGGATTCGTGGTAATGCGGAGCGTCAACAATCGAGCTCCATCGGTCCAGACGCATTCATCGCCGGGCGTATCGACGGCGTAGATTTCCCCGCAGAAAAAGGTATGGGTTAGTCCATCGATCACTTCTTTCCGATAAATGACTTTCTTGTACATGAACATGCCGGTATTATCGACTTTATAGGCGGAAGACATGTTGGGCACGCCCAAGGTGCCCATATTCAAGGCATAGCTGCCCGTGGCCGCCATGACCGGTCCCTGGCTATCCGACCACTCCAGCATCGGTTTCGAAAGATCGGAGGGGCAGACGATGAAGGGGGGACGCTGGATGACGGCGTTTTTTTGAGCGGGGGTCATCGGCGCCACGAAGTTCCACAGGCCGACTTTGGGATTCGTGGTTTTATAAGCGGACATCATATCCATGTACGGCAGGATCAGGAAAAATCCGCTCGTCCCGTAGCGTTTGTCATTGGGATCATTCGCGCAGATGCCATAGGTAATGCCGTCGCACATCTGCCGGCCCGGCGGATAATGCTTGAGCGAATCTTCGTAAGTGATGATGCCCAAGCCGATTTGCTTGAGATTATTGCAGCATTGCGAGCGCCGCGCGGCTTCGCGCGCGGCCTGAATCGCCGGCAGCAACAAGCCGATGAGAATGCCGATGATGGCGATGACCACCAGCAACTCGACCAGCGTGAAACCGCGCCGCGGGCAGGGGATCGCCGCCCGATCGGGGTGGATTTTTTTATTCATGTTCGCGTGCCTCGATAAATTCGGGGAAAATTTTACCGTATTGTATTTTAGACACAAACCGCCTTTCCCGTCTTGGCAATAACGGAAATGCAAAAAAATGGCATTTTGGGAAATGCACCCTAAGGATTTCGAGAAATTTCTGCTATACTACCCTTATGGACGAATTCCAGCCCAACATTTTGCCCCTGCCGAACTTCGGCATCCGCATCGAGAGCCACGAGCACGGCCCGGGCTTTCGCACTTCTCCGCACAGCCATCCTTATCCCAGCCTGATCTACGTGATCGACGGCGAAGGCGAGTGCATGGAAGAAGATCGCTCTTATCGCCTCTCTCCGGACAGCACGCTGATCCTCGAAGACGGCAAAATTCACCAATTGATCGATCTTCCCGGCAAGTCGATGGTGCTCTTCGTCGTCTATTTCAGCTCGGAGATGGCGGAATCGAACGCGCTGTTTCTCGAGCCGCTGTTGAAGCAGAGCCTCGTGATGAAGTTGCCCGAATACGCGGCCCATCAGGCGCGGCGGTTGCTGCGGCAGATGCTGCACGAACAGGAAACCCATCCGCTGCAATACGAGCGGTCCCTGCAGCTCCACCTGGCGTTATTCTTGCTGCTGATGCATCGCTACGGCGTCCCCGAAGACTCCCGATCGGGCGTGCCCGAAATCAGCAGCAGCGAGGATCGCGTCCGAAAAGTGCTGGCCTCCGTGGCCGAGCGATTCTACGAGCCGCACGGCCTGGCCACGGTTTCCCGCCTGGCCAACCTGAGCCAGCGGCACTTCACCAGCCTTTGCCGGAAAATCTGCGGCACGAGCTTCAACGATTACCTCAGTTCCCTGCGAGTGAAAAAGGCCGAGCGGCTCCTGCTGGACACCAAAATGTCCATCCTCGTCGTCGCCTTCACCGTGGGCTTCGAGGAACTTTCGACGTTCTACCGGACCTTCAAGCGGATATCGGGCACGACCCCCAAAAAATTCCGGCGCACCCGCCGCAATCCCCCCGCCGAGTAATAAGGCTTTGCCCGACAATAAGTTGCCGGAATCGTAGTAGGCACACTCCGTGTGCCGTCCGCGAATTACGGCACACGGAGTGTGCCTACTACATAGGAATTCGGTAGTTTATTGTCGGACAGCGC
>JADLEL010000208.1 GCA_020846145.1 Pirellulales bacterium
AAATGGGACTGTCCCCCTCGCGCCGCGGGAAGGGGACAGGTCCATATTTTCGGCCTACCGTTTGTCCACAAAATACGTTTCCCCGCCGAAAAATGGACCAGTCCCCGACCAGGGTGTGAACGCTTACGATTTTATAAGATTAAGGATCTTGCCGGGGGGAGAAGGCGAGGGCCTCGATTTCGACGAGCAATTCGTCGCGGCAGACGTCGGCCACGACGTAGATCGTCGGCAGTTCGCCCCACCGCTTTCGGCAGATCGCCCGCGCCCGCTCGAAATCTTCCGGCCGTTTGATATACACGCGGGCCAACGCCAAATCGTCGAGCGCGGCGCCCATGCCGGGAAAACCGTGCCGGCGGAAATTGTCGGGGGCGATGAGAACCTCGATGTTATCGATCGTTTGCTGAGTCTGCCGCTCGAAGTCGTCGGCGTGGCGGGTATCGGACGCGGTGATGCTGGCGGTGCCGGAGATGAACGTGCAGACCGCGTCGCCGGATGCAACGGCCATCGCCCGGGCGAATTTCGGGCTTTCAGGTCCGTACTGATGGGCGTAGTCGCAAGCGGCGGTTTGCCGGGGATTTTCCAGCGGAACGAGCACCGTGCCGGGCCGCGCGGACTGGAGTGCGAGGCAGCCGATGGCGACCTCATTGTCTTGCGTGCCGATGCCCGTGCTGGCGGGAAACACGGGCCGGTTCCATTCGCCGGGAACGCGGCCGTCGGCGAAATCGACGTTTCGATAATAATCGGTGCGGGCGCGGTTCAGTTCGAGGTATCGGGAGGTTTGCCCATCGGGGGCCGTGATGTTGCCGAGGTAGAGCCACGTGCGCAGGACGTCGCCAAACCGCAGGCCGACGCCGTGCAGCCGTTCGCCGGCGGAGTGGAAGGCGGAAAGCGAGCGGTCGTACACCGCTTCCGCCGCGGTTGCGGGGAGGACATTCGCGAGGTAGGCCCAAGTATTCCCCCGATGCCGGACGAGGGTCATTTCCTCGCCGCGGCGTTCGATATGGAGTTCGTTCTTGCCGCCCGCGATGCCCCAGGCTTCGATCGCCAGGTGATAACCCGCGCAGGGAGGTTGAGCGAGATACGCGGTTGCCGGGAGATTTTTTGCATAAAATTCGCGGATTCTCCGCCGGCAATCGGGCAAGGCCCGGAGGTCATCGAGAAAAACCGTCTGCATCACGATCGATCCGACGAAGCCCTCTTGATGGTAGATCGCGTCGAGGCTTTGCAGCGTCTCCTCGGCCTGTTCCGCGAAATTCGCGCCGCGGCGGGGGCGCGCCGCGGCGAAGATCTGGCGCGCGCCGTCGAATTCGACGACGGAATAACCGATGCCTTCGCGGAAATCTTTGCGGATCATTCGCAGCCTCGTTATCGGACGGGATCGGTAATCTCAAAGGGGATGGCGGGCAATGTGCCTAAGGGGACGCGCCTTTTGCCGGTTTGCGGTTTCCCCTTTTCGGAAGTGATGCTTCTTTCGATGGAGACATCGACCAGCAGATTCCCTTTCTGGCCGGATTTTACCTTCTCGGCGTCGGCGTGAAGCAAGAGGTCCAAGCCCTCGGAGCCGGACGACACCTTTTCAACTATGATTCCCTCCGGCGGATCCTTCAACGTCAATTGAAGTTGATTCAACATCGGTCCGCGGGGGCCGGAGAATCGCAGCGCGGCCGTTTGGCCGGCGGGGATCTTCAGGAGGCCTTGCCCGGCGTATCGAAGCTGGAGCTGGGGCGGGACGCGGCGGATTACCGTTACCAATAATCGCTCCGCGGGCACGAGATGATGGTAGAAGAATGCTTGCATCAGGTCGTCGGCGGGCACGGCTTGACGGACGATCTCCCGGCCGTCGATCACCGCGCGACCTTCCACGTCGAAGCTAATGGGCTCCGGGGAGGAGAATTGCGGGGCGGTCAGCGTGATTTTGACTTGATCCTCCTTGGCGGGAATGCGGGGATCGCGGCTTAAGGAAAATCCCTTGGGCGCGTTTTTCAGGGAAAGGAGGATGTCTCCCGCGAAGCCGTCTTTTCGCAAGGCATAGACGGTGATCGGAACGGAGCCGCCGGCGCGGACGTTGATGGCGGAGGGGACGACGCGGAGGGCAAAATCGGGGCGCGGCGCGCCGAGGCGGAGGCGGTAAGCGTACTCCGCGCCGCCTTTGTGCTGGGCATCGCCGAGCGAAAAATAATACGCGCCCGCGGCGGGCAATTCGGCGGTCAGGTAGGAATCGGCGTGGTGCGTGCTAAGTCCATCGCCCTTATCGGCACAATCGTCGTTAATGGCCAATTGCCGGCCGTCTGCATCGGCGAGTTTGAGGGTGGAATCCAAGGGGGAACCGAGCTTGCGGGCATCGACTTGGGCGACGATTTTTTGGCCCGCCCGGCCTTCGAAGCGGAAGATGTCTAAGTCGCCGGGCGCGTCGATGCGGCCGTTGACGACGATCGGCAGCGCGACGGATTGGGCCGCGGCCGGGGCATTGTTCGGTTCGATTTCGCGGCATTCGGGGAGCGTATCGACTGCGAAGGACAGGCGGTCTAAGAGCAGCGTTCCCTTTTTGTTGACCGAGATCGGAAAGATGCGCGAAGCGGCGCCGTTCGAGGAGGCGGTTTTGGGGGCCAGGAGGTCGGCATCCACCGTAAGTTTGTTGAGCGGGAGGTTCCAGCCCGTGAGATCGACGGCGGTTTGCGCGCCGGCGGGGCCGCCGAGCGGGAAGATGCTCGATACGAAGGGGAGTTCGCCCACGACGATGCGATAGACGAAATCTTCGCGGCCGCGATAGAGCGCGTCGCGGATTTCAAGCACGTAAGCGCCGTCCCGGGGAATTTTGCAGGAGAGCACCGGATCGGGATGAAAGCGGTAATCGTCGTCGTAGGCCAGCTCATTCCCGGAGGAATCGTAAAGCGCTGCGGCGGCTTGGAACCAGCCGGGGACGGCATCGGCCAGATAGGGTATCAGCTTTCGTGCGGCGACGGCGACGACCAACTGCCGTCCCTTGCGGGCTTGGAAGCGATAGCGATCTACGTCGCCGGGGAGGATTTGTCCGTTCAGCACGGCGGGCAGCGCGAAGTTCATCTCGATTTCGGGCTTCCGGGGCGGAGGATTGAAATTTCTTCTCAAACCCGCGGCGAAAGGCGGCTCGTCGGTTTTTTCCGGCTCCTTCTCGCGGAACTCCGACAATTGGCCGACGTGAAAGGCGAGCGGATTCGACAATCCATTGGCGGTTTCCAGCCGCAGTTCGCGCGGTTCAAGCGCGGCGCCGGCATCGACGACGATTTCGAGCGTGGCTTTTTCGGCGATGCCGGGGTTCATAAGATTCCGGGCCGCGGCGAGTTTTTGGCGGATTTCGACCATTTCCTTGACGAGGGCGGGATTTCTCGGTTGTTTCTGCAATTCCTCGATCTTTTGCCGCAACTCGTTGATCTGCCGGGGATTGAGCGGTTTTACCAAGGAGACGACTTTGGCGCGGATGCCGCCGCCGGAGACGAAGACTTTGGCTTCTTCGTCGAGGAATTGCCCGCCGACGGTGATTTGGAAAGTTTCGCCCTGCCGGCCGCCGGCGGGATAGAGATACCCGATGCGCGGCGCGTTCTGTTGCTGCTGCGCCTGCAAGGCAGGTACGGAGGTCAAGAGGAGAAGCGAGGCGAAAATGGGGAAACGGCGAATTGGAATCATAAGCAACGTCCTCGTTCCCATGCGGCGCGTTAAACCGTAAAAAAATGAATCACCACGGAGGCACGGAGAACACGGATTAAAAACGAAAATATTTGCTCAATTCATCATTCATCATTCCTACTTCATCATTTTTCTCCGTGCCTCCGTGTTGAATTTTCTTTCCTGAAAGTCTCTTCCTCGGGTTATTTCGGTGGACTTACGCCGTGCTAGCTCATTCTACTTTCCATTACATAATTTCAATCAAACGCCCGCCGGACTTCACGCCGTCGGCCGAAGTGGGCGTTACCTGGACGGGCAGGCCCTGGGGATGGGGCAACTTGGCGTTCAAGTCGATGCCGATCAGTTCGTACATGCCGGCGATCAAATCGCTCGGATAAACGGGCCGATTCTTGACCTGCTCGCCTTTGGCGTCGGTTTCGCCGACCACGCGGCCGCCCTTGAATCCGCCGCCGGCCACCAGCGCGGAAAAGGCTTGCCCCCAATGATTGCGGCCGCCGTTCCAGGGCGCTTCCCATTGTACTTTCGGCGTTCTGCCGAATTCGCCGCCGCACCAGACGATGGTGCTTTCGAGCAATCCGCGGTCGGAGAGGTCGGCAAGCAGCGTGGCGAGGCCTTTGTCCAGTTGGGGCAGTTTCTGCCGCATGGCTTGGAAATTCTGCTTGTGGGTATCCCAACCTTTGAAGTTGATGGTAACGTAGGGGACGCCTTTTTCGACCAGCCGCCGCGCCATCAGGCACGACTGCCCGAAAGTGTTGCGGCCGTAACGCTCGCGGAGGTCGTCTTTTTCCTGGGCCAAATCGAAGAGTTTGCCCGCGTCGCCCAAGATCAGGTCGTAGGCTTGTTCCTCCGATTTCGCCAGGGCGGCAAGCGCGGCGTTGCCTCTCATCGCGCGGCCGAAAGTATCGAGCTTGTGGAGCAGTTCGCGGCGGTCGCGTTGCTGTTCGTCGGAGACGCCTTGGGCGACGACGCCTTCGACCGCGAAGCGGGCTTGCGCCGGATCGCCGCCGGTGGCGAAGGGCTTGTAGCGCGAGCCGAGAAAGCCGGCTTCGGAAAATCTGCCCTGCGGTTCGGTGAGCACGATATAAGGCGGGATGAGGCCCTGGTAGCCGGCGTCGTAGCCGCGGAACAACGAAACGATCGTGCCGGCGCTGGGATACACTTCCCGCTCGCCGGGCTTCCGGCCGGTTTGGACCATGTAGGCCGCCGTTTCGTGGGCGTTGATGCCGTGGGTCATGCCGCGGATGATGGCATATTTATCGGCCTGTTTGGCGAGCAAGGGGAGCAACTCGCCGATGACGATCCCGTCCACGTTGGTGGCGATCGGCTTGTTCAGCGGGCCGCAGTAGTCGTTGCCCGCCGCCGGCTTGGGATCGAACGTATCGAGATGCGAGGGGCCGCCCCACATCCAGATTTGAATGACCGATTTGGCCTTGGCCTTGACGTTGGCCGGCGGCGCCGCGCCTAGGAGCGGGCTGCTCAATCCGTGCGCCAAGAATAATCCGGCCGCGCCGGCAATGCCGTGGCGCAAGGCTTCGCGGCGGGAAAAAAAGATACCGGATTTTGTTGTAGGATTCACATTCATGATATTCACTGCGCTTGAATCGATGATTAACACGGAGGCACGGAGGACACGGAGGAAAAACGAAAAGATTTGCTCAATTCATCATTCATCATTCCTCCTTCATCATTTTTCTCCGTGTCCTCCGTGTCTCCGTGTTGCAATATATATTTGGTTTCTCTGCTTCATTAACCGCGTCAACTCAATGACGATATAAAAACTCCGCACTATTCATCAAGGCCCAGGTAACGTCCAACAGCGGACGCCTGCCGCCGCGAACCGGCTGGGAGTAATCTCGCAAGACGAGCAACTCGTCGGCGGTCGGGGGGCGCGAAAGGATCGTCAGATACAGCTCTTCCACGATCTCGCGCGGTTTTTTCTTCGCTTGCAGCAATTCGCGGAGCTTGTCGCTTTGTTCGAGCTTCCGCCGGATATGGCTCGAATTCAAAAGGTGCAGGCTTTGCGCGGCCGAGGGGCGGTTGTTGCGCTCCGATTCGAGGCCGGTATCGCGCGACGGCCGGCCGAAAGTTTCGAGAAACGTGCTGCCGATGCTGCCGTCGGCCAACTCGATCGAACGCCGGTTTTCGGGAATGAACGTGAAGGGCTCAGGAATCGGACTGGAGTATTGCTCGGTCGTGCCGGTGATGCGGCACAAGGCGTCGATCAGCACTTCGGCGTCGAGCCGGCGGGGGAGATAATGGGCGAATTCGGCGTCCTTGGGCGACGGGTCCGTCGCGGGGATCGACGAAAGTTGATAGGTTTTCGAGTTTAATATCAGGCGAAAGAGGCGTTTTAGGTCATAATGGTTATTGACCAATTCCCGCTCTAAATAGGCCAGCAGTTCGGGATTGCTCGGCGGATTGTCGGTGCGGATGTCGTCCGGCTCGTGGATGATGCCCCGTCCCAGGAGCCAGGACCAGACGCGGTTTGCGATGTTCCGCGTGAAGTAGGGATTTTTCGGAGAGATCAGCCAATTCGCAAAAATTTCGCGGGGATCTTGATCGGGGAGCAATCGGGTGGGCGTACCGTCGGGGAATTGTGCGTTCGCGATTTCGGCTTCAGCCGCGGATTTTTCGGCCGGTTTCGCGGCGTCCTTGGCGGGCGCGAGCTGCACGATTTCCTCTTTCCACTGCTCGGTGGCCTTGTATTCGATGCGGGAGAAAAAGACCGCCATCGCGTCCCAGCGCTCCTTGGGCCAGGTATCCGGCCGCACGCCCATGAAATTGAGCGCCACGGCCTGCGCCACGGCCGCCGGCTCGCGGCTTTGCAGGGCGCGGTAGAAATTCACCTGCGGGACGTTAAAATTGCTGCCGCTGGCGGTAAGCAGTTCGCGGACGAAGCGATCGTAGGGCACGTTCTGCTTGATGCACGTGCGAATCCAACGGTGATAACCCTGCACCGCATTGGGCCACAGATTGATGGGATACTCCGACTTGACCCGCAGCAGGTCGCTCCATTTCACGGCCCAGTAATCGGCGAACTCGGTGCGCTCGAGCAGGCGGTCGATGAGCTTGCCGCGTTTTTTCGGGTCGCGATCGGCGAGGAAATCTTTCGCCTCTTGCGCGGTGGGGAGCGTGCCGATGGCGTCGAGATAGACGCGGCGGACGAACACGGCGTCGGAGCAGAGGGGAGCCGGGGGAATTCCGAGCCGCTTAAGACGGCCGAAGACCAGATCGTCGATTTTGCCTTGCGGCGCAAGGGAGGCGTTGCTCTCGAAGGGTGGCACCGGCTCTCTGGCGGCCCCTCTTTCGGTAAGGGATGCCGTCAACATTACCGCGAGAACTAAACGAGCTTTCATGTTTCAATCCGGCTGCAGCGGCGGCTTCTCGGCGTGATGCCCTCGATTTTAGTATAATCCACCAACCGATTTAACACCAGTTGGAACCTATTGTTTCGCATGAAACCGAATTGGTATGGCATCTAGGCGGGAATAACGTTCTAATTTCGCAGGGAATCGAGCAAAAATTTTGTTCGGGAGCGAGAAATGCCGTGGGTACAGGTTTACGATCCGGCGGGGGCGTGGTTTTTTTCGTCGCTGGTGGCGGGACTGCCGATTCTGATGCTGCTCGGCTTGCTGGTAATGGGCATATCGGCGCCGCGGGCGGCGTTGGCGGGCCTGGCGACGGCGCTCCTGGTCTCGGTGTGGTTCTTCGGCATGCCCTTCGAAGCCGCGGCGGCCGCAGCCGGCTACGGAGCGGCTTTCGGTTTGCTACCGATCGGCTGGATCGTGCTGGCGGCCGTGTTTCTGTTTCATCTGACGGTGCGATCGGGCCAGTTCGAGGTCGTCAAGCAGTCGGTGGCGGCGATTTCGCCCGACCGGCGAGTGCAAGCCCTGTTGATCGCCTTCTGCTTCGGCACTTTTTTGGAAGGGGCGGCCGGATTCGGCACGCCGGTGGCCATTTCGGCGGCAATCCTAATCGGCATCGGTTTTTCGCCGTTCTATGCCGCGGTGTTGGCCTTGCTGGCCAATACGTCGCCGGTGGCGTTTGGGGCCTTGGGAACGCCGATCATCACGCTCGGCGAAATTTCCGGCATCGACAAAATGCTCCTCAGCCAAATGGCGGGCCGCCAGCTCCCATTCTTTTCTCTTGTTATTCCGCTGTGGATGGTTTGGGTGATGTCCGGCTGGAGAGGCGTGAAGGGGTGCTGGCCGGCGATTCTGGTTTGCGGCGGCAGTTTCGCCACGATTCAATTCGCCGTGTCGAATTTCCACGGCCCGATGCTGGTGGACGTGCTGGGCGGCGTGGGATCGCTCGTGGCGACCACGGTTTTTCTCCGCTTCTGGCAGCCGAAGAACTTATGGCGATTTCCCGAAGAGAGAACGCCGCAGGAGAAAAATCGGCCGCCG
The DNA here is from genome assembly GCA_020846145.1 of Pirellulales bacterium. GTDB lineage: Bacteria > Planctomycetota > Planctomycetia > Pirellulales > Thermoguttaceae > JADLEL01. Next base: position 8,070 of record JADLEL010000208.1, read on the forward strand.
TTGGGAGCGGGCAAAATCGCGTATGCGTGGATGCCGTGGATCATTCTCTCGGCGATGGTGTTCCTCTGGGGCTTGCCCTCGTGGAAAACGATGCTCGACGGCGGGACCGCGAATCGCCCGAACCTGCTCGCCGGGATCAGCAAGGTTTCGTTCGAGACGCCCGCGCTGCATCAGCGGATTTACCGGACTGCGCCGGTGGTCGAAGTGCCGGAAGGCTCCGACCGCGCGGCGAAGGCGGAAGACGCCATCTTCCACCTGAATTGGCTTTCGGCGACGGGCACGGGAATTTTTTTGGCGGCGGTGCTTTCGGCATTTTGGCTGCGGATCGGTCCGTTTGTATTCCTGCGGCAATTCGGCGAGACGTTGTTTCGCGTCCGCTGGGCGCTGGCGACCATCGCCTGCATGTTGGCGCTGGCGTTCACCACGAAGTATAGCGGGGCCGACGTAACGCTGGGGCTGGCCTTCACGCGGAGCGGCTGGTTCTACCCGTTTTTCGCTCCGCTGCTCGGCTGGCTCGGCGTGGCGCTCACCGGTTCCGATACCTCGGCCAACGCTTTGTTCGGGAGCTTGCAGCGGATCACCGCCACGCAATTGGGGCTGGATCCGATTTTGATCGTGGCCAGCAACAGCACCGGCGGGGTGATGGGCAAGATGATCGACGCCCAGAGCATCGTCGTCGCCGCGGTCGCCACGCAGCAAACGGGCAGCGAAGGCCGGATATTGCGCTTCATCTTTCCGCACAGTTTGGCGCTGGCGATCGCCATCGGCGTTTTGACCTTGCTGCAAGCCTACGTTTTTCAAGGGATGATCCCGGCGGGGAAGTTTTAGAGACGGATGAAGATAACTGAAGACCTATTACAAGCTCTATATCGAATCGTTTAACTTTCATAAGCGAGGGATCTATGAACCGCTCCAACCGCACATCGGTAATTTTTTCGTTGATTTCTCTGCTATTTTCCGCTTCAATCCAAGCCCAAGAGGCGAAAACCGAAGCCGGCGAATCAAAAAATGCCGGGAAAATGGAATGGGTGCGGGTTTCCGACGATAAGCGGGGATTCGTTTTGGAGAAGTCGGGCGGCGCCTTCGTGCCCTGGGGATTCAATTACGATCACGACGAGGACGGCCGCTTGATCGAGGATTATTGGGATGCGGAGTGGCCGAAAGTCGAAGCGGACTTTCGGGAGATGAAGCAACTCGGCGCGAACGTGGTCCGCATTCATCTGCAAACGGCGAAGTTCATGGAGACGGCCGAGCGGCCGAACGAAGCGAATCTTAAACAATTCTCGCGGCTGCTCGATTTGGCCGAGCGAGTACAGTTGCGGCTCGATGTAACGGGACTGGGGTGCTATCACAAAAAAGACGTGCCCGACTGGTACGACGCCTTGGATGAAAAAGGCCGCTGGGCCGTGCAGGCCCGGTTTTGGGAGGCGATTGCCGCTTGCGGCGCGAACAGCCCGGCCGTCTTCTTCTACGATCTCATGAACGAGCCGGTCGTGCCGGGCGGAAATCGACAGCCGAAAGACTGGCTGGGACCCCCCTTCGCCGGGAAGCATTTCGTGCAGTGCATCACGCTCTCGCAAGGTGATCGGCCGCGACCGGAAATCGCCAAGAAATGGATCGCCGAGTTGGCGGCGGCCATCCGCAAGCACGACCGGCGGCATTTGATTACCGTGGGCTTGGTCGATTGGAGTCTCGACCGCCCGGGATTGACTTCGGGTTTTGTGCCGGAGAAGATCATCGACGAGATGGATTTCGTTTGCGTGCATCTCTATCCCGAAAAGGGCAAGGGGCAAGCGGCGCTCGACACCTTGGCGGGATTCGCGGTGGGCAAGCCGATCGTAATCGAGGAGACTTTTCCCCTGAATTGCCCCCTGCCGGAATTCGAAAAATTTCTCGACGATTCGAGAAATCACGCGGCCGGCTGGATCGGCTTTTATTGGGGGAAAACTCCCGAAGAATGCCGCCGGGGAAATACGATCGCCGACGCCATCACGCTGGCTTGGCTCGAATTGTTTCAGAAGAAGTCGAAGGAATTCACGGACGGGAAATAATTTTCACCGCGAAAAAAAACGGCGAGCCGGGCCGTCCCCGACCCCGGTCATGAGATCACGAAGGAATTCACTTCGCTTCCTTCAACCTCACATTCCTGAACTGCACCTTCATCGGCTCGCCGACGTGGAGTTGCAGGGCGATGATGCCGTCGCGGCGGGCGCGATCGTCTTCGTCGGTTACCTCGCACATCGTCCGGCCGTTGATCTTCTCGATGATATGGTTCCCCTTGACGATGAGGTGGTATTCGTTCCACTTTTGCTTTTTGATCGTTTTAGCCAATTCGGCCGCATCGGCGAATTTTTCGACGACTATGGGCTTGTGATTTTTGCCGACGACGGTCTTCTGCCCGCGCTCAGCGAGGATGCCGCGGAAGTTTTCGCCGTAGCAGATGCCGGTGTACTTGTTTTCGGCTTCGATGTCGGCCTGGTAGCCGCTGACGCGCCATTTTTCCTTCTCTTCCCAGCTTCGGAACTGGATGCCCGAGTTGCCGAAACCCTTGTTGGGCAGGCGGAACTCGGCCTTGAGTTCGAAGTCGGCGGGCTTGCCGCCGCGCCAGATGAGGAACGAGTTATATCCGAGGGGATTCTCCTTGGTAGTTTCGCCGGTAATAACGCCGTCATCAACGCGCCAGAGCTTGGGGTCTCCATCCCAGCCTTCGAGGGTTTTGCCGTCGAAAAGCGGCTTGAAGCCTTCGTCCGCGGCGGAAAAAACCGGCCCGGAGGAAATGAGCAAGGGCAGCATCGCACCGGCGAGAAGCATGGATCGTATCGAGGCCGGGGAAAAACGCATGGGGGAAGTCTCCTGTAAAGATCGGCGGGATAGGTAGAGAACGATGCCCGTAAACGTTGATTGTAGCATGGGAAAAGGGAATTGCATCCCCCCTGGAGGCATGTTTTGCACGCTTGTTTTTCAATAGGCGGCGCGGTAAGCTAATTGATCGAAAGGGGCAGCCACAAAGAACTATTTTCAGGAGCATGTATCATGGCTTCCCGCAACATCTCGCGGCGCGATTTGCTCAAATTCGGCTCGGCGGCGGTTGCGCTGCCGTATTTGATCCCGGCAAGCGTGCTTTCGGCCAAGGATCGGCCCGGCGCGAACGACAAAGTGGTCGTGGGGATCATCGGATTGGGAGGCCGGGCGCAATCGATCGTGAACGAATCGCGGAACATCGCCGATCTAAAGATCGCCGCCGTCTGCGATTGCTTCGCGCCCCGCATCGATGCGTTCATCAAGAATCTCGGCAAGAACAATAACTGGAAACCGTACCGCGATTTCCGCGAGATGATCGACAAAGAGAAGCTCGACGGCGTGATGGTCGAGACCACGACCCACGCGCGGGCGTGGATCGCCGTCCAGGCCATGCAAGCGGGCGTCGATACGTATATCGAGAAGCCGATGTGTTTGACGATCGCCGAAGGGCGGGCGATGGTGAATGCGGCGCGAAAATGCAAGACCGTCACGCAAGTCGGCACGCAACAGCGTTCGATGCCGCTGAACAATTGGGCCTCCGACCTGGTGAAAAACGGGGCCATCGGCAAGGTGCATACGGTGATTGCGCCGAATTTCGTCGGCCCGGATGCGTGGACCAACGAGCCGGCCCAACCACTGCCCGACGGGGGAAGCGCGGACTGGTGGGATATTTGGACCAATCAGGCCGAATTGCGGCCGTATCATGCAAGTTTGCATTACGGCTGGGATCGCTGGTGGGACTACGACGGCGGCGGGCGGTGTTTCGGCGTGACCGGTTGGGGCACGCATTCCTACGATCAGGTGCAGCGCGGCTTGGGCACCGACGAAACCGGGCCGGTCGAGATCCGGCTCGAAGAAGAAGTCAAGAATCTGCCCACGGGCAAGTTCGCCAAGGAGCTGCGTCTGCCGGACGACACGGGCGTGGATTATCAGGGATTGGCTCAGCCGGTCGCCGGGCCGCGGGCGAAGGTCTCCATGCGCTACGCGAACGGCACGGTGCTGCAATTGCAATTGGACGGCGACCGCGGGCCGGGCCTGGGCGCGATTTTCGTCGGCGACAAGGGCAAGATCGAAATCAATCGCGACAAAATCGCCGCGAATCCGAAAGAACTTTTGCAGTCGCCGGGCAATCCCGGACATATCACCAAGCCCGAAACGGCGTATCATATCGAAAACTGGCTCGAGTGCGTCAAGAGCCGGAACCGCTGCACGGCCGACATCGAGTACGGCCAGCGCGCGAGCACGCTTTGCTACTTGGTGAATATCGTCCGCGCGGTGGGAAAAGTGGGCGAGAAACTCAAGTGGGATCCGGTTGCGGAACGATTTACCGACTGCGACGAAGCGAATAAGATGCTTTCGCGCCCGCGGCGAAAAGGGTACGAGTTGCCGGTGGCGTAAGAAGAAATTCCTAAAGCGAGCCGCCGGGTTCATCCCGGCGCATCGGTTGGAATTACCGTATCGGACGAAGCGCCGGGATAAACCCGGCGGCTCGCTAAAGCGCAACAGGTTAATTATCACAAACGATGAAGGTCGAATTATGACTCTCAAATATGTTACTGCCGCTATTTTGGGTTTATGCGCATTTTCGAATGCGGCGAGCGGGGAGGAGAAGAAGAATTATCCCTTCTTCCCCTTCTGCATCGATTGGCACGACGCCAAACACCGCAACTTCGAAGAGCAAGCCGTAATGCTCAAGGAATTGGGCTACGACGGCGTGGGGCATATCTGGCTCGATAAGGTCGAGGAGCGGATCAAAACGCTCGACACCGAGGGGCTGAAGCTGTATCAGATCACGATGCAGGTCGATCTCGCGCCGGACAAGCCGGCCTACGATCCCAAGTTCAAGGAGGTTCTCGCGCTCATTAAAGGACGGAAGGTGCAGTTTTGCCTGCTCGTCAGCGGCGGCAAGCCGTCCGATCCGGCGCTGGATGACCGGGCGGTGAAAGTGTTGCGCGAAATGTCCGATCTGGCGGCCGACTCCGGCGCGCAGTTGCTGCTCTATCCGCACCAGAACGATTGGGTGGAGCGGATCGAGGACGCGGTCCGCGTGGCCGAGAAGACCGATCGCCCGAACGTCGGCGTGATGTTCAACCTCTGCCATTGGCTGAAGGTCGATAAGAGCCGCGATTACAAGCCGCTCTTGAAAAAGGCCCTGCCGCGGTTGTGGGCGGTGTCGATCAACGGCGCCGACGAACGCGACGACAAGATCGGCTGGGAACGCTACATCCAGCCGCTGGGCCAAGGCTCGTTCGACGTGGGCAAGTTCCTCCGCACGCTCAAGGAATTGGGCTACCGCGGCCCGATCGGCCTGCAATGCTACGGCATCGCCGGCGATACGCGCGAGCATTTGGCGCGCTCGATGGAGGCGTGGAAGAAGCTGCGGGCGGGAATTCTTCCAAATAGGCAACGGTTTAGCGGATTATAGAAAGCTATTACTCGTTTCCACACTCCGCCGGCAGTGGCAACCGGCGCGAAGCCGGTCTTCTATCGAGAGCCGGAATCGGCTAGAATAGTCTTCGAAGGCATGAACTTCCCCCCACATTGCAGAATATCTCCGTGTCCGTTCGTTTGTCCTCCACTCCAGAGCTTTGGGAAAATCTGGCCGGTGAATTCCGCGGCGCGATCGATTCGCGGCTTCAGCCGGGCGAAATCCCCTTGTCCGTGCTCGAAACCGATCTGGACGAAAACCTGCATTACGCGCGCGGGTTGGTGGTCTTGACCGACCGCCGCTTGCTTTGGGCAGGGCCGATTCGCGGGAAAAACGGCCCCGTTTCTTGCGAAAATACGCCCTGTCAATCGTGGACGCTCGATGCCTCGGTAAGTTTGCGCGTCCGCGATCAAGCCGGCATCGGCGTTTTGGAACTCTTGGGCGACGGGGGGCGGCATTGCTTCTGGAATTACACGGCCGGAAAAGCCCCGCTCGCCCATCGGTTGCTCGAACGGTTCCATTGCTTTCGCCAGGGCGATCCCCCGCCCGAAGAAGAGGAATCCTCCTCGGAAATTCTCGGCGCCGTTTGCCCGACGTGCGGCGGCATCCTGTCGCCGGAGCAGGAAGTATGCCCCGAATGCGAAAGCGGCAAGGCCAAGCCGCCGGTGCAATCGCTGTTTCGCCTGAAACGCTTCGCCCAACCGCGGCTCGGCATGATCCTGTTCGGCTTCGCGCTGCTCTTCTCCTACAATTTCGTCGGGCTCGTCCCCAACTATATCATCATGCCGCTCACGGATAACGTGTTGACGCCGCGGATGAAAGGAGAAAGCGTCGATTATCATCTGGCCGTTTTTTATCTCTTGGGGATGGGCGGGGCCTGGACGTTATCCTGGTTGTTGAATTGGGCCAGGCTTTACGTGCTGTCCTTCGTCAGCGAGAGCATCGCCGCCGACCTGCGCAATCATACCTACGATCATCTGCAATCGCTCTCGCTGGAGTTTTACGGCGGCAAACGCACCGGCGACCTGATCGCGCGGGTCAGCACCGATTCCGACCGCATCTGCTATTTTCTCTCGGTGAACCTGTTGGATTTCGTCAATAACCTCGTGATGGGCCTGATGACCGGCTGCATTTTGTTCTACGTGAATCCGCGCCTCGCCCTGGTTACGCTGCTGCCGTTGCCGGTGATCGCGTTTTTGGTCCATAAAGTCCGCGCCCGCTTGCGGCAAGGATTCCTCTTGGGCGGGCGGGTATGGAGCGAATTGACCAGCGTGCTGGCCGACACCATCCCCGGCATCCGCGTGGTGAAGGCCTTCGCGCAGGAGCGCCGCGAAGTCGAGCGGTTCCGCGCCACGAACACCCGCGTTTTTCAGGCCAACAACCGCGTGAATATCCTTTGGTCGTTTTTCGAATCGGTCGTCGGCTACTTGACGAACTTGGGTTTGCTCGTGGTTTGGGTCTTTAGCGCGTGGAAAATCTTCGCGCAGCCGCCCGTCCTCGATCCCGCGAAGGCCGGTTCCTCGCTCATCACCGTGGGCATGCTGCTCGCGTTCGTGCTGTACATCAAGGAGTTCTACTCGCGGATGGATTCGATGAGCCGCTTTCTGGCGGCCATGCAGCGGGCGGGTGCGAGCACGCAGCGGGTCTTCGCCATCCTCGACCGCGCGCCCAGCGTGGCCGAACCCAAGCGGCCGGTGCATCCCGGCAGGCTGAAGGGCAAGGTCGAGTTCCGCGACGTCGGCTTTCAATACGGAACCCGCCGCGTGCTGCAGGACGTGAATTTGGCCATCGAGCCGGGCGAGATGATCGGCCTGGTCGGCCCTAGCGGGGCGGGAAAATCGACCATCGTGAATCTCGTGTGCCGCTTTTACGACGTCGGCGAAGGCGCGCTCTTGGCCGACGGCGTCGATATCCGCCAATATCCCCTCGAAGAATACCGGCGGCATATCGGCATCGTGCTGCAGGAGCCGTTTTTATTCTTCGGCACGATTGCGGAAAACATCGCTTACGGCAAGCCGGGCGCCTCGCGCGAGGAGATCGTCGCCGCCGCCCGCGCCGCCCGGGCGCACGAGTTCATCCTCCGCCTGCCCGACGGCTACGATTCGATGGTCGGCGAGCGCGGCCAGACGCTCTCCGGCGGCGAGCGGCAGCGGATCAGCATCGCCCGGGCGTTGTTGATCGACCCGCGGATATTGATCCTCGACGAGGCCACTTCGTCGGTCGATACGGAGACGGAGCGCGAAATCCAACTCGCGCTGGAGCATCTGGTTCAAGGTCGGACGACGATCGCCATCGCCCACCGCTTGAGCACGCTCCGCCGCGCCGACCGCCTGGCGGTCGTGGAACGCGGCCGGATCACCGAAGTCGGCCCGCACGCCGAATTGCTGGAGCGTTCCGGCACTTATGCCCGCTTGTATCGCGCCCAGTTGGAAATGAACGAAGGCCGCGCCAAGAAGTAAACGGTGAATTATCCAATTCCCAAGAACCCCAATCCCCTTCCCATGAAAAGCCATTCCACGACTATTTTGACGATTCGCCACCAAGGCGTGGTCGCGATGGGCGGCGACGGCCAGGTAACCGTCGGCAATTCGATCATGAAGGCCGATGCCGTCAAAATCCGCCGCCTGATGAACGACAAGGTCATCACCGGATTCGCCGGTTCGACGGCCGACGCATTCGCGCTTTTGGAGCGTTTTGAAGCCAAGCTCAAGGACTATCCGTCGAACGTGCCCCGCGCGGCGACTGAGCTTGCCAAAGAGTGGCGCACCGACCGCGCCTTGCGACGGCTCGAGGCGATGATGGCCGTCGTCGATGCGAAGCACACGCTGCTTCTGACCGGCAACGGCGACGTGGTCCAGCCCACCGACAACGTGTTGGGCATCGGTTCCGGCGGCAATTACGCCGTGGCCGCGGCACGCGCGCTCATCGCCCACAGCACGCTCTCCGCCGTCGAAATTGTCCGCACGGCTTTGACCATCGCGGCGGGAATTGACATTTATACGAATACGAATATCATGGTGGAGGAGTTGAAAGAGGGGTGAGGGGCGAGGTGTGTGGGGCGAGGGTTGCCTCGTTCCAACGCTCTGCATGGGAACGCAATTCCCCGACGCTCCAGCTTGGGAGCAACATTTTGAAAATAGCACCGCAACCAAAATCGACGAAATCACAGTGTAAGTCTGTGCTCGAAATGACCGCTTCGCGAGCGAAAGCGTTCTTGCTCAAGCCAGAAAGCTACTGCAATATCGAATTCCCGCCGTACCTACAATTTGACTCATTGCTTGACGGCACTGCAAAAATTCTTGGTACGAAAAACCTCAACTCGTTAAGTGCAAAACCGCATGCACATGAGAACGTCAACTATTCTATTCTCTCCAACAAAGATGGGCGCTACGCATGGCGACCGTTGCAACTAATCCACCCGGCACTATATGTTTCTCTGGTTGAAAAGATTACGGAGAATTCCAATTGGAAGACAATATGTACTCGTTTTGCAGAATTCCAAGAATATGATAATATAAAATGCCATAGCATTCCAGTGCAATCTTCGTCCAAACGAAAAGATAAGGCAACGCAGATATTGAGTTGGTGGCAAGGAACTGAGCAGGGTTCGATTGAGCTTGCGCTTGACTTTGCATACGTGTTTCATGCTGACATAACTGACTGCTACGCGGCGATTTATACACATTCCATAGCCTGGGCCCTTCACGACAAAAACATTGCAAAGGACCAGAGGAAAGACGATGCGCTAATAGGGAATATCATCGACTCCCATATTCAGGACATGCGGTATGGCCAGACAAATGGCATCCCACAAGGCTCAGTGTTAATGGACCTCGTCGCTGAAATGGTTTTGGGGTATATTGACCAGCAGCTCTATCTTTGCCTTGATAAAAACGGCATCAAGGAATACCGCATTCTCAGATACCGTGATGACTATCGCATCTTTGTGAACGACACTCGAATCGGGGAGCTGATTCTAAAAACTTTGACAGAAGTAACAATTGACGTGGGCTTGAAACTCAATACAGCTAAAACTACTGGGAGTCAATCTGTTGTAAGGGGAGCCATTAAGGCCGACAAGATGGCGTGGCTGCAAACTAGGCAAGGGGACCGCAATTTACAAAAGGATCTGCTTGTAATTCACACTCACGGCACCGCATTCCCCAATTCAGGGAGTCTCGTTGTGGCATTATCTGCCTTCCACGAACGCCTGAACAAGTCAAAGGCAATCCAAAATCCTGTGGTGCTTATTAGTATCGCTGTTGATATTGCATATGGCAGCCCTCGGACGATTCCGCATTGCGCGGCCATAGTGAGCAAATTGCTCAGCATGTTGGGCCCAAATGAATCGACAGAAAACATTATCGGCAAGATACACGGGAAATTGTCTCACCTGCCGAATATGGGTCATATCGAGGTGTGGTTACAGCGGATAAGTCACCCACACGGGATACGAGGCATTTACAGAGAACCGATCTGCCAATTAGTCGAGGGTGCCAAAGTTGATTTGTGGAATAATGATTGGATTTCGTCAAATTCCCTCAAGAAGGCCATTAGGCCGCAAGAAATCGTCAAACGAGACGTACTGGATTCGCTTAATCCTATTGTTCGTCCGGCTGAAATAAGAATGTTTATCAGAGAACCTTCCTGAAATGACCAATATCAAATCGAATAGTTGGAGCAAATATCGTGCATGATTTAACCCCGCGGCAAATCGTTAGCGAATTGGATCGGCATATCGTGGGCCAGCACGACGCGAAGCGGGCGGTGGCGGTGGCCATTCGCAATCGCTGGCGTCGGCAGCAGCTTCAGGACGAGATGCGGCAGGAAGTCGCCCCGAAGAACATCATGATGATCGGCCCCACCGGCGTGGGCAAGACGGAGATCGCCCGGCGATTGGCCAAGTTGACCGGCGCGCCCTTCATCAAGGTCGAGGCCACGAAATACACCGAAGTCGGCTACTACGGCCGCGACGTGGAGAGCATGGTCCGCGAGCTGGTCGAGAACGCCATCGGGCTGGTCCGCGAGCTGGAGCAGAAGGGTGTAGAGGCGGAGGCCAAGCGCCGCGTCGAGCAGCGGCTGGTCGAACTGCTCGTCCCCACGCCGCCGGTCTTCGACGCCTCGCCCGACAGTCCCGAATCGGCCGAGCGTTTCGAGCGCACGCGGGAGAAGGTCCGCGCCATGCTCGCCGCCGGCGAATTGGAGCAGCGCCGGGTGGAATTGTCGGTCGAGCACAAGGCGGTGCCGATGATGTTCACCGGCATCGGCATGGAGCAGATGGATTTCGACTTGCAGGGGATGTTCGAGAAGATCATCCCCAAAAAAACCTCCTCGCGCGAAACGACGGTCGCCGAAGCGCGGGCGATCCTCTTCGAGCAGGAGAGCGACGCGCTCATCAACCACGAGAAGGTGAACGCCAAGGCCGTCGAATTGGCCGAGAACCTGGGCATCATCTTCATCGACGAGTTGGACAAGATCGTCGCCGGCGAGCAGACCCACGGGGCCGACGTCTCCCGCCAGGGCGTGCAGCGCGATTTGCTGCCGATCGTCGAGGGCACGACCATTCAAACCCGCTACGGTTTCGTCAAGACCGACCACGTGCTGTTCATCGCGGCCGGCGCGTTCCACAAGGCGAAGCCCAGCGACCTGATGCCGGAGTTGCAAGGCCGCTTCCCCATCCGCGTGGAGCTCAAGGACTTGACGAAGGCCGATTTCGTGCGGATTCTCACCGAACCCAAGGGCGCGCTGACCAAGCAGTACGTCGCCTTGCTGGACACCGAGAAGGTGGAGATCGTTTTTCGGGAGGAGGCCGTCGATTCGCTGGCCGAGTTCGCGCATCAAGTGAACCAAACCACGCAAAACATCGGCGCGCGGCGGCTCTACACGATCATGGAGCGGCTGTTGGAGGATATCAGCTTCGACGCCCCCGACACTCCCGGCAAACGCCTCGAAATCACCGCCGACTACGTCCGCCAACGGCTGGCTGAACTGGCGCAGGACGAGGATTTGAGCAAGTTTATTCTGTAACTCCAGACCGCCCCTTGAGAAAGCCGGAGGTTGGGGAGGCAGTTGCACTGCCACCCCAACGATTTGAGGTTTGAGGTTAGGTTCTTAATCCTGCACGCCGATCTTCAACTCATCCGAGTTCGCCTTGAGTTCGGGAGCGTACATGGCCGAAGCGCGGGTGGGCAGCGCGCTGAATTTGCCGGGGATTTCGGCACGCATCCGATAGCTCACGCTGTGCTTGCCGCGGGCGAGAGTTTTGGCGAAGAACACCACGCGGTTGTCGCGGAATTCGACGTACGCGCCCAGGTCGTTGCCCGTGTAGCCGGAGCGCAAATCGACCGGCTCGAAACCGGCGGGCTTCATGTCCTCGAAGACCAGGTACTCGTAATCGTTCTTGCTGTCGATCGTCATTTCGATCTCGACCAAGTCGCCGCTTTGGAGCGTTTCGTCGTTTTTCAACTCGACGCGGTCGTATTTTTCGACCTTCTGATCGACGGCTTGCCCGCGCGAGCCGGCGGCCTTGATCGTCTTGTCGGCCTTCACGAGCTTGTAGTACTTGCGCTCGACCTTGATTTCCAGCCCGGCCTTCGTGATGAAGTCTTCGAGCGTGAAGTTCGTCGCGTAGCCGTTGTAATAGAGCGGGCCGGAACCCTTTTTCTTGAGTTCGATGGAGTGCGAACCGGCGGCGACGGCTTCGCCTTCGAGCACGAATTTATTGTCGAAGGTGAAGAGGTTTTGCGGCGTGATTTCGACCGCTTTTTGCAGCTTGCCGTCGTAGAAGACTTCGACCGTCATCTCCGGCTTGTCCTCGCCGCTGGTGCGGATGAAATCGGCAAACGCTTCGAGGCACAGGGCCGTGTCGCGGGTTGAATTCCAGTAGGTGGCGTTCTTGCGGTTGTTCAGCAGGTACTTCACGATCCGCGGGGCCAACTCGCCCTTGGGATCGGTCTTGGCGAGCAGCTTCAAATAATACGCGTGGGCCTCGTATTCGCTGCCGTACCAGCACCACCAGTAGCCGCCCGGCAGCTTGAGCCACGCCGTCTGGTTTTCGTCGTCTTGCTGGACGTACTGGCCGACGTTCCGCAAGACCATGTCGAGCTTTTCCTTGTCGGCAAGTTTTTCGACGGCGATGCCGTACATGGCCAGCGAATAGACCGAAAGCTTCGTCCGATCGCGGTACAGGAACTCGTGCATCTCGGCGTTTTTAACGTCCGCATCGACCAACACCATATACACGAACGCGTCGAGGTCGTCGGCATGTTCTTTCCAGCGCAATCCGTCGGGCTTCTTTTCGATTCCGGCGTTTTTCAACCACTGGACTTGCTCGTCCTGATATTTTTTCAGCCACTCGACGCCGCGTTCCAACGTGCCCGGCACCAACGCCGCGTCGCACTCTTTGGCGATTTGCAGTCCATGCACGACCACGGCAGTAGTGTGCGGCGAGGAGTATTCGCCGAAGCCGGAGAACCAGCCCCAGCCGCCGTCGGAGCATTGCATTTCGGTGAGCCGCTCGACGCCGTCCTTGACCATCCGGCGTACTTCCTCTTCGTCGAACACCGGATTGCGGTCGAATCGCTTCCACTGTTTCGCGCGCTCGGCGTCGTCGCCGATCTCCTGGGCGTTCAGGTTCGTCCGCTTGGCTTGGATTTCCTTGAGGTTCAAGTTCATGCCCAGCAGCACTTTCTGCGTGATGACCGTGGGCAGGAAGCGGTTCAACGTCTGCTCGGTGCAGCCGTAAGGATAATCGACGAAATACGGCAGCGCATCGACCATCGCCCCGGCCAGCGTCGGCGAGTAGCGGACTTCGAGCCGCGACTGTTTTGGCCGCCTCTTTTCGGGCACGGTGATGGTGAATTTGCCTTCGCTGTCTTTCGGGCGGATCGCGCCGGAGTAGGAATCCATCTTTAACATGCCGTGAATGTAGCAGGGGAATTTCTGCTCCATCGCGTCGGAATCCTCGTCCGTGAGTGCCTTCATGCGGATGACGGCCTCACCCTCGTCGAGCACTTTCACGCGCCAATCGACGCGGGCCTCACCGTCAGAGTCGATTTCAACGAACGGCTTGCTATCTTGTCTGATTCCGCGTGCCTCCGTGCCATCGGGATATCTGCGAAAAGGAGTTATGGTTAGTTCTAAACATTTTTCAAGCTCCAGCATAACCTGGATTTTTTTCCGCGTCTTCAAGTAATTATGCACCACGGCCGAAAGCACGACTTCGTCGGTTTGCACGAAAAATCGCGGGGCTTGCAGGCGGACGATGAGGTCCTTGCGGGTGATGACGTCGGTTTGGCCTTGGCCGACTTTCGTGCCGTGGCCCATGCCCCAAACTTTGATCCGCCAGGTTGTCAGGTTTTCGGGCATGTCGAGCGAAACCTCGGCCGTGCCGTCCTTCGCGGTGGTGAGCGCGCCGACCCAGAGCGCGGTATCGGCGAATTTCGTGCGGATGGTCGGCTGCACCAGCGGAGCTTCCCCGCCGCCGGGAGCGGCTTCTTCGGTTTTGGCGACTTCGCGACTTTCGGCCATCATATCCATCGGCGCGGCGGCCATGGGCGCGGCCATAGCCCCATCGGCCAATGCCATTCGCGTCGGCATGCCGCCGGAAAACTTTCCGCGCGCCATACCGTACATTCTCACGCCGCCGCCGCTAGGCGCCATCGGACCGCCGCCCATGCCGGCCCCTTCGCCCTCGGCTCCGCTTAAATCGTCGGCCACCGAGCCGCCGAACACGCCCAGATCGTTCATGCCGATGCCGCCGCGCGGATTCATCGGGCCGAACCAGCGGGCAAGGCTGCTTTCGGTCTGCGGGTGGTGATGTCGCCGCCACTTCCAGAAAAACTCCTTGATCTCCGGCACGTTCGAGCCGCCGGAGATGTACTCGACCGACTTGTCGTAGATCGCAACCACCGTCGAGCCGACGAACGGTTTGCCGGTGAAGTCGGTCAGCCTGACTTTCACCTTGGCCTTTTCGCCCGGCTTGTAGGTCTCCTTCGAGGGTTCGATTTCCACGTTCAGCACCCGTTTTTCGGGCGGAACCACGATCTCCTTCGCCTCGCTATAAACCTGGCCGTCGGCCAGCGTTACCGCCTCGACGAAGAAATTGGGCATGTCCTTCTTTGTAACTGCGATCTCCTCGACCGTGCTCTTGCCCTGCATGTTGACGACCTTCGGCGGCAGATACACGCCGTTGGCCGGGCGGAGGAACAAAAGCACCGTCGCGCCGGCGCGGTCGGTGTTGATTTGCAGCTTCACCTTCTCGCCCGGCGCGTATTCGCGCTTTTCGGGAATCAGTTCGACGTGGTTGAAGCGGAACTGCGCGCCGTCGAAGCCTTCGCCGATGACGGTGAACAGGTAGCCGCCCTCGATGGTGTGCGCTGCCTCGCCCCCCGCCCCTAGCCCCTCGCCCCCCGTGAGCTTATACGAAATCCGATACTGTCCCGCCTGCGAGGCGGTCATCTGCTGCGAGGCCGTGCCTTCGGCGTTGGTATCGACCTTCCACGTTTGCACCGGTGTTTCGACCGGCTTCAGTTGGCCGTTTTTGTCTTTCTCGTAAGTGATTTTCAGCAGCGCGAGCTCGCCCGTGCCTTCCACCGGTTTGCCGTCGGGCGTGCGGGCGGAGAAGTCGGCGCGGACGGCATCGCCCACGCGGTAGTAGCCCTTATTCACCCAGGCGTAAACCGAGAACGGCTTGCGGGCGACCAGCACGTTGCCCGTGCCGACGATGGTGCGGCGCGAAGCGTCGATCACCTCCGCGGTGATCGCGTAGCTGTGGTCTTGATCGGGATGGATCGCTTTGGCCACGGCGGTGTCGATCTCGACCTTTACCGTGCCGTCCTCGCCGATTTCGACCTCACGGTCGGCCACCAGTTCCGGCGGTTGCTGGCCGCGCGGCCACCAGAAGGGCATCGGGCGCAGGCAGCCCCAATGCTTCCAACCGGGATACCAATCGTAATCGTAGGCGAACCACCAGTATCCCGGCCCGTAGAACCAGTCCCAGGGGCATACGGGGAACCAGCGGCCGTCGTGGCTGGTGCGCTGGACCTTGTATTTCACCTTGGCCTTCGTCACCGGCGAGCCGAAGTAGTATTTCGCCTTGATCGTTGCGGTGATCTTCTCGCCGAGCATGACCGGCTTGTCGGGCGCGTCGATGGTAACTTCATACTCCGGTTTTTTGTATTCCTCGACGCGGAAACTGCCGCCGCCGTGGTCTTTGATGTTCAGCCGGTAAACGCCCAGCGGCGCCTCGGCGGGGATTTTATACTCGCCTTCGATGCCCCCCCAGGCGTCGGTCTTTTTCGCTTCGGAGACGATCTTCTCCCCCTTGGGATTGTAGATTTCGACGGTGAACTCGCGCTCGGCGAAATCGGAAACGTCCTCCATGTCGTACTGCGCGCGGCGAATCCAGAATTTGTACTTCGCCGGCTGGTCGGGCCGATAGACCGGCCGGTCGGTGATCGTATAGACCTTCGTCTGGTTGTACTGGGCATCGTACCAGTTGCCGGTCCACACGTTCGTAAAGCCGAGGTAGGCGAAGCGGCCCTGCGGCGTGCGGGCGATGGCGAGCCACTGGTAATCGTTCGGCTGCCGCGCGGGATCGAGCACGATCTGCCCGTTGGCGTCGGTGAATTCGGCGAAATTTCGCGTGAGCACTTCATATTGCGGCGGCTTCTCGTGATAGAGTTGCTTCCAGCCGAAGAACTCGACGTTTGCCCGTGCCACGGGCTTGCCGGTAACGCAATCGGCCACGTAATAAAACGTCTTGCCGTTTAAGGGTTTTTTCACGATCGCGGTGCCATCGACCCAAAGCACGACGAAATTCGTGTTGCCGTCCCGCATCTTGGCCGTGAGCAAGTACGCCCCCGGCTTCGAGAGCGGCGAGGTAACGGTGACGCGCTTGTCGAAATGCTTCTCGCGCGGCTCGAGTTCCATGCTCCACTGGGCGATCTCGCGGCCGAGGTACTGCTTCTGATTTTGTTCGATGAGCCGGTAGCCGATGTTCGCGATGTCGAATTTCTGCCAATCGAGTTGTTTCGGGCGGGATTTGAGATACATTTTCACGTCGGCCAACAGCTTATCGACCTCGATTTCCTGCGCGGTGAAATCGACGTGTTTCCCGTTGCGGAAGCGGTACTCGACCGAAGCCCCTTTGCCCGCCGGCTGCGTGGAAATCGCCTCGAAGCGGCCCCAGTTCTTCTCGATCTGGTCGAGCCGCTGCTGCCACTCTTTGCGTTTTTCCGCTCCTTGGTTGGCGTGTTCCTTCAGCAACCGCCGCCAATACTCGGCCGCCTGCGGGTATTGCCGGCGGTTCTCGAAGATTTGCGCCAAGTGTTCCAGCGCGCCGTTCTGATAGCCGCTTTGCGGATCGTCCGCGATTTGCCGGTAGATTTTGATGAAGTCGAATTCGTCCGGCAACTCGAAACGCTTGATGCCCGTCGCCAGCCGCGCGATGGTCTCGTTCTCGCCCAGCGTATGCAGGGCGTAGGGACCGCTTTCGTCTTCCTTGCTGTCGTCGGTGTCCATGCGGCCGAATCGCCAGCCGTATTGGGCCATCGTCTGCACGCCGAACTGCTCGTGCAGGAAATCGGCGAACTGGATCCGCACTCCGCCGAGCCGGCGGGGATCGAATTCCGCCGCTTGCTCCAGGCACCAGCGCCAACGCTGGCCGTCGGTTTTGGCCGCCGCGAAACTTTTCGGCGTCGTATGATAGATCGGCTTGCCGTCCTCGCCGACCGGCGCGCCGGCGCCTTCGCGGTAGTAGCCCCAGCCGGGATCGTAGTCGGGCAGGGTTTTCAAGTCGCTCAGATATTGCAGCCGCCACGATTCGCCGTAGCCCCGGTTGTTGAGAAACATTTCGCCTAGCGAGAGGAGGAAGCCGCTCACTTCGCCGTGATCGTCGTCCTTCTGGGCCAGCGGCAGCGCTTGGACCATGAGCTGCAAGGCGCGGATGCGGTCGCGCTCCTGGGCGTTGACCAATTTTCCGCCCCCGCGCTTGTTGCCGCGATGAAACTTGCCCGCCACGATGAAGCCGTGGTGGTCGTAAATCATGTAGTTTTGCGCGGCCGAGCCGAGCAGCCGCCAATTATTCTTGTGGATTTCGACGACTTTCTCGCGGAGGTCGTCGAGTTCGTCCAGCCGATTCAAGTTTTGCAAACATGCGGCGGCATTGTTGAGATCCTCGCCGACCAGCCGCGGTTCGTCGTGGGGATGCAAGGCCAACTTGGAAAATCCCTCGAAGGCGTCCTTGTAATTGCCGCTTTGGAGATTTTTTCGCATTTGACCGCGAATTTTCGCGCTGTCCGCGGGAACGGTTTCCGCCATGATCAAACCTCCGAAAAAAACGGCTGCGAGGGCAGTCAAACCGAAAATAGAAGTGAATTTCATGACCGAGACTCCTGTAATTCTGGTCGATTTCCCTTCAATCGATAGCGACAGCGTACTCCATTAAGACGACGCCCAACCGGGAAAAGTTCTTAGAAGGATACCGAGTTTGGCAGGGAATTGCGACCCCATCCGTTGGGTGATGGTATATTTTGTTGAAATTTTCCCCAAGGAAAGACCGTAATCAGGCGCGAAAAAACACTTGTCTGCCCCCCCTCTAAAGAGGGAATAATTCACCGGGATGAGATGCGTTTTGAGGGCTGGACACTTTTGCGTCCTTTCGCACATAAATTCACCCCGGAGGAACGGAGGACACGGAGTAGAAAGATGGGTGACGATTTTTTTCTCGTTCCCAGGCTCCCGCCTCGGAACGCAATGTCCGCGAGGCTCCCGCCTCGCAGAAGCGCCAACCAAACCGTGTCCGCACCGAACAAAACGCAGTCTTAATACGGGACAGGTTCTAACCCGCATTATCCATAAAAGCGATTTGTAGAAGCGGCATCTTGCCGCTTTTGCCTAAAATGCGGCAGGATGCCGCATCTACGATGTTTATGAATAATCTCGGCTAAGGCGTGTATTCGGTCAAAGGCCGAGCAGTTCGCCCAACCCGGGACAAGGCCCTGGGAAACGCACTGCCCCCTTGGGCAAGAAGCGAGGGGGATCATCACCCGAAGAGCGAATGCCAAATTCCTTTGAAGATGACGGGGCCGCCTTCCCACAATTTGATGGTAACGCCCATCAGCGATTCGCCGGCAATGAGGCCGGAGGAGCCGGCGACGATGAATTTCTCGCCGCTTTTCGGATAATTTTTCATCCACAGCCACGCGACGAGCGCGCCGATGAACATCGCGATGGATTGCTGCGCTTGGACCACGCCGGCGATGCCCAATCCGGTGGCCGAGGGGAGCCACTTCGCATAATGCTTGGGCAGAAACTCGTCCGCCAGGGCCAGCGCGATGCCCAATGCTCCGGTGATGCACATGGCCACCACGCTATAGTTGGGAAGTTTGCTGAATCCTTCCGCCAACAGCACGGCGACGCTCTTCCAAATCGTCACCGACGGCGCGGGAAACTCATCGGTGCAGAGATTTGTCGCCGGTTCTTCGACGTTCGGTTCGAACTCCGGCGCGCGAACGATTATCAGATAGACGGGGACGCAAATTAAGATGCCGGCCATAACGCCAAAAAGCTGCGAAAGCACTTGCCGCCGCGGATTTGCGCCGACCAAATAGCCCGCCTTGAGGCTGACCAAAAGGTCGGCCGAATGGCACGCGCCCGCGCCGGTGATCGAGGCCGTCGCGAGGTTGATGGTCGTATTGCTGGGCGCGAGAACGCCGTAGGTAAGCTGGGTGATTTTGCCCATCGCGCCGATGGGAGTGAAGTCGGTTTCGCCGGTTGCCCGGGCGGCGATGATCGCCAACAAGAATGTCAAAGCGACCGCGATCACGCCCATCCACCAGCGGATAGAGAAGAAGAGGTGCCCGAAATAGACGCACGCGGCGCCGGAAACCAGCACGCCCACGAGAAACCACCACATCGGCGCTTCCACTTCGGCCAAGGGATCGCTCTGCTTTTTCTGTACGCCGAAGATCGCCGTCAACTCGGAGAACGATTTGGCGATCGTTTTCCACCGCAAAACGAAAGTCGTCAGCCCGGCGGTAACCATCATGGCCACGGCGGGCCAAAGCGTCCATCCGCCGGAAATATTGACGAAAGGTATTTTCGCGGGATCCCAAACGATGCCGAAACCTTTCTCCGAAAAAATATAATAGGGTAGGGTGCCGAAATAGATGACCGCGCCGATCAAAAGTGAAGTACCCACGCGGATGCCCATCAGCGCGCCGGCGGCTAGAAAGAGCGCCGAACTTTCGTGGAACATCGTCCGCTCATCCATCAACATTTTGCCGAACTTGCCGGGAAAGAGGGGAATTTTTCCGGGAAAGGCCCAGCCCAACTTTTCGCCCAACCCCACGTTGCCGATGAGGTTTCCGAACCACAAGCAAAGCGGCCGCCATGCATCGACCCAGAAATTCAAGAGCGCGGCGAACAGTCCGCACCCGAACAGGGCCTTCGCCTGCGCGACGGCGTCGCCGCCGGTGGTGTGCAAGGTGCGGAGCGTGCCGGCGGTGGCCGTGCCCGACGGGAACGGCAGCTTGTCGATGTTGATCATTTGCCGCTTGAGCGGAATGGCCATGCAAACGCCCAGCAAGGCGATGCAGCCGACCCAGATCATCATTTGCCACCAAATCATCGGCTGACCGGTGACGAGGTAGAGCGCGGGGACGGCCGAGATCAGCGCGCCGGTCGAGAGCGAGCCGGCCGCGCTGGCGCAGGTGGTCATGGTGCAATCTTCGAGGATGTTGAACGGCTTGCGGCGGATGGCGGGAATGATCTTTTCCAGCATTTTGAACGCGGCGAAGGCGATCACGCAAGAGGTGACGGTCACGCCGAATCCCCAGCCCATCTTCAAGCCGACGTAAAGGTTCGACAGCGACATCACGCCGCCGACCATCATTCCCATGATGATCGTCCGCAGCGTGAACTGCGGCATCTTGTCGCCTCGATAGACGTTTTTGAGCCAATTCAAATCGTCCCGGTCGATTTCCGATAATGGGGAATCGGGGATTTCGCCGGGAGATGAGAGTTGATCGTTGGCCGAGAGATTGGTATCGTCTTGCGGTTGGGACACGTTGGGATCAGCTCCGGGGGAAATGGGTAAGGCTAGTATCAACTCGTTCCCATGCTCCGCGTGGGAACGCAATTGTTGGACGCTCCGCGTCCTTGGCATGAGTGTTTGACTCGATGTCGATTGGCACCTCGCCGACGCCGGAGCGTCGGGGAATTGCGTTCCCACGCGGAGCGTGGGAACGAGTAGTCTTGGGAGGGCGAGGTCAATACACGATCCGTTTCAATGTCATGTTGGCGAGAATGGCGGAGTGGACGCGGCCGTTTTCGCCGCGCTGGAACACCAACTGCTCGCCGAGGTACATGCCCGTGGGCAGGTGGAAGCTGGTTTGATTCAGCGGCGCGAGGCGATAATCGAACATGTTTTCGGTCATGGCGTACATGTGCCCGTGCTTGACGGAGATTACCAGTGGGATGAACTCCGGGCCGTAGGAGCCGAGAAAATCGCGCCACGATTCCGGAATTTCCCGCACGGCGGCGGGATCGACGCGGACGAAGTTTTGGAACAGCGTGCTGAAGCCGCACACTTCGCCGGCGGCATTCCTCTGGAAATCCCAGGGCGCGCGAGCGGCGTTGCCGCCGTCGCCCAGGAAGCGGTCGCGCGCGACGGGCGTTACCTCGAATTCCTGGCCGGAGATATCGGCCCAGAGGCGGTCGCCGCGGACTTCGATCTTCGCCCAATAGCTTTCCGATTCGTAATCGCCGGCGTAAGCCGCGAGTTCCGCGGGCGAGAGGGGGGCGATGGCTTCCTCAGCCCGCGGCGGTTCGCCGATTTTGACCTGGAGCAGGGATTCCAGCGCGGCCTCGGCCAGTTTCGTCACCGTGCCCGCGATCACGTCGTCGTTGGCCAGCACGACCGCGCCGATCTTGTGCCGGGGAACGACTTGCATGAGCGAAGTAAAACCGTAAACCGCGCCCATGTGGCCGACGACGTCGTGCTCGCGGAACTTCCCCGTCACGAAGCCCAGCCCGTAGCTGACGCGATCCTGCGGGGCTTGCGATTGGAACATTTGCCGCAATGTATCGGGACGGAGGATTTGCCGGTCGCCGGCGCGGCCATCGGCGAGCAGCATCATCGCGAAGCGCGCGAGGTCGTCGGCTGTAGTATAGAGGTTTCCCGCCGGAAGGGTGCCCAATTCGAACAACGGCGCGTCTTCGGCGACGAATCCGCCGCGGCAATCGGCGATGCGCATCTGTCCGTTAGCCAGCCGGGGACGAACGATGTCGTTCAATACGAAGGACGAATGTTTCATGCCCAGGGGATCGAAAATCTCCCGCCGCACGTACTCTTGGAAGGGCAGACCGGTGATTTTTTCCACGAGCCAGCCGTTGATCGAAGCGCCGATGTTGGAATACTTGGTTACCGTGCCGGGCCGATGCACGAGGACGCAATCGGCGGTGCTGGCGACGGTGGCGTCAAGGCTGGGTCCGGAGGAGTCGTAATATCCGCCGACGGGCGATTCGCGGATCATCCCCGCTCGATGCCCCATCAACAGCCGCGGGGTGATTGGCGGGCAGTTCTCGAAGGGGACGAGAATGCGGAACTCGGGGGCGTAATCGGCCACCGGGCGGTCGATGTCGAGCTTGCCCCGTTCGGCGAGTTGCATCGCGGCGACGGCCGTGAAGAGTTTTGAGATCGAACCGGCGCGATAAACCGAGTCCGGCTGGGTTGCAATTTGCTTGCGGGGATCGGCGAAGCCGAAATTTTTCCGGTAAACGACGTTCCGGTCGTCGATCCAGGCTACGGAAACGCCGGTCAAAATTCCGCGCCCGATTTCGCGTTCGACGATTTTTTCGAAGCGGGCGGCGAGATCGGCATAAATCGGATTCTCGGCAGGTTGGTTCATGAGTTTTGTCGGATGTAGTGGTTCGACAAACGTTATTCGACAGGTTGTTGGGATGGCAGTTGTACTGCCATCCCCGGGGCGACAGTACAACTGTCGCCCCAACCGAATTTGTCAAATATGGTTTGTCGGGGCATTAGGGTGGGAATGCGCTTCGTTGGTCCCACCCGACTTTCTATTTTGGTTTGGCGGTAAAGCCCGCGCTGGCCCAATCGGCGTGATCGCAGGCGATGCCGTCGCCGGTGCTTTGGGCGACCAGGCGGAGCTTTTTGCCGCCGGCGGGCAGCGGCACATCGACGTGCGTATAATCGCCGGGACGCATCACCGGGGTGCTTTGGACGCATTTTTGGTCGATCCAAATCTCGAAGACCACGGTGCCTTGCTTGTAGCGGCGCATGGCGTCATCGACGCCGATTACGGCGACGAAGCGGGAGTAACCGGGCAGGATATCATATTCCAATTCGGAATTCGCGGCAACGCCGACGCCGCGCTCGTGGACGGCGCCGCCGAGCGTGAGCGGATTATCGCCGATCGAGCGGTTCATGCGGGGATGCCCGCCCCAGTCGGTGGTCGCCTTGAGGGGCTTGAGTTCGACCAAGGAAACGTCGGGCTGCGGCGGTTTCGGGCCGCGGCGGCCGAAATCGGCGACGGCGGGCAAGCTGGCATCCGCCGGCGTGAAGCGGACCGCGAGCAACCGGAGCGAACGGTCGATTTGAAGAGGCTTTTCGTATTTGGGCGAGTGCAACGTGGGCGGAGTGCCGTCGAGGGTATAATGGATGGACTCGCCGGCGAGCGGTTGCGGCGAGGAGAGCGTTACTTCCACGGCTTCATCGAAAAATCCGCCGGCGGGGGAAATTCGCGGCGGCGAGGGAGGGATTTTCACGCATTCCCGTTCGAGCGCCGCGCCGATCTTCTTCTCGCCCCGGAAGGCGGCGGCTTTGACGACCGTGGTTTTTCGCAGTTCCACGGGCGCGGAGTATGAGGGCGATTGGGGCGTCGGCTCAGTGCCGTCGAGGGTGAAGCGGAGCCGCGCATTTTCCAGCGTCGTGCCGAGTTCGAGTTTCATCGAATCGATAAAGTACGACGCTTTCGGCTCCATCCACAAATAATTCAAGAGGAGCATCGCGCAGCCGCGCTTCAGCGGCACGTCGATGCGCAGCGCATCTTCTCGTTCGACGGCATTCAGCGCGACGGCATTCGCTTCGGCCGGTTGGATGGCCTCGCAGCGGAATCCCTTTTGGCCGGGCAGTTTCGGCAAGCCTTGCAACACGACCGTTACCGAGGCTTCCTTGCCGCCGGAGATAACCGGCACGACAAAGCCGCCGGGCGCTTCGAAGACATTGGCCAAGGCTTTATCGCCTTCCACGCGAATGACGTGCGGCAGCAGCACCCAGCGCTTGCCGCGCAGGGCGTCGAACAAGGGGCCGTAATCCAGGTAAAACCGTTCGCGCGTCGGGTCGGGCAACATGCAATGGTCGTTGCCCGGCACGGGAGCCGTGAGGTACGCGCCCATGTAAAGATGCCGCTGAAAAAAGGCGTCGGGGCCTTTGCCTTTTTCGTCGAGGTCCCAGGTCCACTCCATGACCGGCTTATCAATGCCCATGAGGGCGCACATATTCAGACTGACGCCCTGCATCCCGGCTTCGTCGTAGATGCCGTCCAAATGCCGCATCAGGTCGATGCGCGCGTAGTGCGGATTGCCGTAAATCACCTTCCCAGCCGCGTGCATCATTGGCCCGATGCGGTCCATCGCCGCGTGCCAGGAATTCACCAGCGAGCGCGCCGGACGGCCTTTGTACCACGTGCGGCCGTCGTCGCGCTCGCGGTTGTAAAAGTGTATCC
Organism: Pirellulales bacterium; assembly: GCA_020846145.1. Lineage (GTDB taxonomy): Bacteria > Planctomycetota > Planctomycetia > Pirellulales > Thermoguttaceae > JADLEL01. The sequence continues at coordinate 32,271 of JADLEL010000208.1, forward strand.
AATCCATGCGGTCGATGCAGATGCCGAAACTTTCGGGGATCCGCTCGATGTGCCGCCGGGCCTGTTCGACCAAATGATCCTGATAGACCGGCTCGCCGGGGTCCATCGCCACGCAGCCTTCCCAGGAGGCGATGGGCTTGCCGTCGGGGCCCGGCAGAATTCCCTTGCCGACCATGTGGTAGAGAAAATCGTTTGGGTCTTTCCAGAGATCGGCGTCGTCGGTCGCTTTGCGCGGGGGCGGCGGATAGCGATAAAAATTGCCGGCTTCGGTGATGTTGAAATAATTGACTTCATAAAAGCCCATCCGGCGGAGGTTTCGCGCCGAAGCCCGCATCTTGGCGACGTTCGTCTTTTGCTTTTTGAAATCGGTCCACTCGTCGGCGTCGGTTTTCGTCGGCGGCAGGAACATCGACATGTAAGGGAAGTCGAAACTGGCCTTCCAGTTCACGCGGAAGGCCATCCGCATGAGCAATTCGGCGTCGGTGATCTCGGCATGGCTCGAATAGCCGCCGTTGCCCGCCATTTGCCGCACGCAGGGATTGGGCGGTTCGAAATACGCCGGATAGCGGCGGGCATACCAATCGAGGCCGCTGCGCCAATCGGCCCGATGCGCGGTCAGGTCGAGCGCGCAGCGCACCACGTTCGTTTTCTCGAGCCGGTGATGCCGCCGGGTAAAGGTCAAGTCGCCCCCGGCGGTCGTCGCAAGGTCCATGTCGAGATACAGATCCTCCGGCGAGAGGGCGACGCTGAGGCCGAGGTCGGCTTGCGGATCGAGAAGGCATAAAAGCGGAATGACGAACGTGTCGCGGTCCTTGTCGGGCTTCACGTTCCCATAATCCATCCGGCGGTCCTTGAAGAACTGCGGCCGCAAGGGATCGTTCCAGCCTTTGAACTTAGGCAACGGATCGCCCCAGGCGGTCCAGAAGCGGCTTTTCTCGGCGTCCGGCCAATGAATTATTGTTTGGATGGGCGTGGTCCAGGGCTTCTCCCGCCCGATAATTTCGATTTCCCAGCGGATGCTGTCTTTCCGCGGCAAGAAGCGTTCGCGAACGGTTACGGCTTGCTTTTCCGCTTCGTGGATGAACTTTTTTTCGAATTCGGCGCCGCCGCCGGGCAGTTGAGAAACCTTTGGTTCACCTTCAAGAAGGCAATCCGCAAGCGAGGTTTCGGCAGTCATGGGCCGCTCGGCGGATTCCCCGGCGATCTTGATTCCGATAATGTTTCCGCCGGCGGATAAACGCAGGGCGAGATTTTTTGTTTCCAAGGAGTAAGTTGCCGGTTCCGCCGCCGAGATGGAGCAGCCGCCGATAACGTAGGATAAGAATACCGCGAGCACGGGGACGATCTTCGATGGCATGGATACGCTCCTTGGATGAAGTCGGCCCCGTGGGAACGCCGGTTGGCGTTTCGGCGACGCGGGAGCGTCGGGGAAGTGCGTTCCCGCGCGGAGCGTGGGAACGAGCACATTATTTATTAACCATAAAACCGGCGTCGGCCCAATCGCCGTGGGCGCCGTCGATGCCGATGTTGATGCCGCCGCCGAAGACCGCGAGGCGGATTTTCCTGCTGCCCGCGGGGATCGGCACGTCGGCGTACATGTATTCTCCGGCGCGGATGACGGGGCTGTTGAGCATCTTTTTGCCGTCGATTTCGATTTCGAAAATGATGTTGCCCTTGCCGTAGTCGAGCATTTCATCGTCCAGTCCGATGACCGACACGAATCGGGCATATTCCGGTTTGAGTTCGTATTCCAATTCCGAATCGGCATGAACGCCGACGCCTCTTTCATAGACCTTGCCGGCCAGAGTCAAAGGCTTGTCGCCGATCGAGCAGTTCATGCGCGGATGTCCGCCCCAACCGACCGTGGCCTTGAGCGGCTTCAAGTCGGCCAGCGAAACGTCGGGCTTCGGCGGCTTCGGGCCGCGGCGGGTGAACGTCGCGCTCGACGCGGGACTCAGGCCGCCGGCGGTTGCGCGGACCGCTTGCAAATGCACCGTCCGGTCGATGCGAACAGGCCGCGAATATCGCGGAGAAGCTTTGGTCGGCGCCGAGCCGTCGAGGGTGTAATGGATCGTTTCGCCTTCGGTCGGATGGGGTGTTTCGACGGCAACCTCCGCCGTATCGTCGAAGAAAAGGTGCGTGGCGGAGATGATCGGCGCGGCCGGCGGGATTTTCACGTATTCCCGTTCGAGCGTCGCGCCCACTTTCTTTCCATCCAGAAATGCCGTTGCTTTCACCACCGTAGTTTTTTCCAACTCGATGGGAGTCGAATAGGCCGGCGATTGCGGCGTCGGCTCCGTGCCGTCGAGCGTGTAGCGGAACGAGGCTCCTCCCAAAGTCGATCCTAGTTCGATCTTCGCCGAGCCGTGGAAGAAGGCGGCTTTCGGCTCCATCCAGGCGTAGGAGAGCACGAGCATGGCGCAGCCGCGCTTCAAGGGAACATCGACGCGGAGCAGATTTCCCGCTGCCTCGGCTTGCAGGGCGATCGGTTTTTCCGTACCGGGATGAATGGCCTCGACGCGAAAACTGTTTTGGCCGGGCAGTTGCGGCAAATCCTTGAGCACGACCTGCGCCGACGCGGCTTTCCCGCCGAAAGTTACCGGCACAACATAGCCGCCGGGCACCTCAAAGGCGTTCGCCAGCGCCTTTTCTCCTTCCACGCGGACGACGTGCGGCTTGAGTAGCCAGCGCTTGCCGCGCATGGCGTCGAGCAAGGGGCCGTAATCGAGGTAATGCCGGTCGCGCTGCGAGCCGGGAAGGATCGTGTGGTCGTTGCCCGGCACGGGAGCGGTCAGATACGCGCCCAGATGCAGATGCCGCTGGAAGTATTCGTCGGGGTTCTTGTCGAGTTCCTCCACTTGCCACGTCCAGGCGATGTACGGCTTGTTCAGGGCCAAAATCGTCGAGACGTTCAGGCTGTGGGGATGCTGGCCGTGTTCGTCGTAAACGCCGTCCACCTGCCGCATGATATCGAGGCGGGGATACATCGTGTTGACGAAAATCACCTTGCCCGCGTCGTGCATCACCGGGCTGAGGCACTGCATCAACTCGCGCCAGGAGACGGCCAGGCAGCGGGCGGGCTTGCCTTCATACCACGTGAGACCGTCGTCGCGCTGCCGGTTGTAGAGGATGAGCCAATCGAGGCGGTCGATGCAGATGCCCGAACTATCGGGGAATTTTTCCACGTGCCGCCGCGCCTGCTCGATGAGAAAATCTCGATAGACCTGCTCGCCGGGATCCATCACCACGCAGCCTTCCCAGGAGAAGATCGGCTTGCCTTCGGCACCCAGCAGGATCGCCTTCCCGAGGGCGTAGTGCAGAAAATCGTTCGAGTCTTTCCAGAGGTCTTCGTCCTTGAGGGCTTTGCGCGGCGGGGCGGGATATTTCGTCCGCGCGCCGAACTCGGTAACGTTGAAATAATTCAGCAAGTAGAATCCCGCCCGGCGCAGGGCGGCCGCCGACTCGCGCATTTGGGCGATGGTGATTTTCTGGTTCATGAAATCGACCCATTCCTCGGTGTCCGAAGCGACCGGCGGGACAAACATGCCCATGAAGGGGAAATCGAAGCTGGCTTTCCAGTTCACGCGGAAGGCCATCCGCATCAGGTTTTCGATATCGTTGATGTCGGTGTGGCTGGAATAAGCCCCGCACCCGGCCAATTGCGCGGCTTTCGGATTCGGCGGATCGAAATACCGCGGATAGCGGCGAACGAGCCAGCCCAGTCCGCCGCGCCAATCGGCGGGATGCGCGACTAAATCCATCGCCAAGCGAACCACGTCCCCCTCTCCCAACCGATAGTATTCGCGGGAGAAGACGAGGCTGCCCCGCTTGGCGGTCCGCATTTTCAAGGTGAGGACCAGATCGTCGGGCGAGAGGATCAGGCTCAGGCCGGAGTCTTTATTTTTATCCAAAATGCTGGCGAGCGGCAGCGCAAAGGTGCTTGGCTCCTTGTAAAACTTGTAGTACCGTCCCCCGTAAAGAAATTCGCGATCCAGCCACTCGGCCGGGCGCAGCGGATTCGTCCAGTCCTTGCCGTCGGGCCGGGGATCGCCCCAGGCGGTCCAGAACCGGCTCGGTTCGTCTCGCGGATAATCGAGCCAAGTTTCAATGGGCGTACTCCACGGCGTACTCTGGCCGCGGATTTCCAACTCCCAGCGGATGCTCTCCTGGCCGGGCAGGAACTTTTCGACCACCGCGGCGCGGCCGCCGCCTTTTTCCTGCACGAATTGCTTCTCGAATTGCACGCCGCCGCCGTCGAGTTTAGTTACTTGCGTTGCGCCTTCACGGCGGCAGCCGGCCAGCATGGTCGCCGCCTTCACGGGCCGCGCGGCGGTTTCGGCGGCGAATTTTAATGCTTCGATTTCGCCCGCGGCGGAGATGCGCGCCTCGATCGTGGGCGATTTCACGACAAAACCGCTCGGTTCCGACGCCGATGAAGTATTCCAGCCTAGCGTAGAAATGAGGATGATCGAGAAACCGCAATATGCCAAACGTGTCATCTTTTTTCTCCTGTTTCAAGGTAGGTCTGCGCACCGATGCGAACATAACCGGCGAGCCGGGCCGTCCTCGGCCCCGGCAAGGGCATAAATTACATCTTTGGCGGGCAAGCCCCCTTCCCGACGACTCGGATGCCATTCATGCACCAATAGTCGATATCATGGCGGGTATTGCGGAGGAAGTCAAGATGCGCGTCAGGAACTGTAAAACAATAAGTTACCGAAATTGTAGTAGGCACACTCCGTGTGCCGTCTGCGAATTACGGCACACGGAGTGTGCCTACTACTTTCCAATTCGGTAAGTTATTCCTTTACGACGACTCACAGGGCGGAGCGATCGGGATCGCGGCAGGCGCCGGATCAATGGATTATTTTTGGTTCATCCGGCTAAAGCGTACCTAACCGATTAATGCCATTGGAACGCGGCCGCGGCGGCCCAAAGGGCCGGCAGTTCGCCCAGCCCCAGGCAACGCCTGGGGAAAACGACGCGGCATAACATTTTCGCGTCGGCCCAACGGGCCAATCGTT
>JADLEL010000209.1 GCA_020846145.1 Pirellulales bacterium
AAATGGGACTGTCCCCCTCGCGCCGCGGGAAGGGGACAGGTCCATATTTTCGGCCTACCGTTTGTCCACAAAATACGTTTCCCCGCCGAAAAATGGACCAGTCCCCGACCAGGGTGTGAACGCTTACCCGATCGCGGAAATATCTCCTGTGCGATAAACTTGCCGCCATCCTCAAAATGCCCGTCATCAGTCGTTTTTTGGAATCGTGATTTATATGTACTGGCGAGATCATTCGCCGCCGCATTTTCACGCCAAATATCAGGACCAGGAAATCAGCGTCGAAATCGAGAGCGGTTTGGTGCAAGGTCAGATGGGCGGGAAAGCCGTTGCGTTGGTCCAAGAATGGCGGCTGCTTCATCGTGAGGAATTGATGGCCGATTGGGAACTTGCCCGCCAAAAGCGAGCCTTGCACCGCATCGAGCCGCTGGAGTAATTTATGTTTCTGCACGTTAAAGAAGCAAAGTATCTGCGCGATTACGTTATTTGGCTGCGATTCAACGACGGCGCCGAAGGCGAAATCGATTTGGAGCGAGAGCTGGAAGGAGAAGTTTTTACCCCACTTCAGGATCAGCAGGTTTTTCGCCGGTTCCGGGTCGATCCGGTTTTAGAGACCATCGTCTGGGATAATGGCGCCGATTTCGCGCCCGAGTTCCTTTATGAGAATATGAAAATTCTCGCCTGATTCTCCTCGGCAAGGTCGCCTCGAACCTGTCTCGACGGCTGGTACGCAGGCATCCGGACATTCCTCGCCGAAACGCCCTTGCATCCGCAATTGCATCGGGTAGAATGGCGATACATTTCGTTCGCTCGCCGGTATCCGTAGCGGCACTACCGGCACGCAAAGAGCACTTCCAGCCAGGCCGAATCCCCCGAAATACCGGGTCGGTCCGGCTTGAAGTGTTTTTTTATGCGCCCAGATTGTGGTGCAGGCGTCCCGCCTGCGGCTTGAGTAATTACCCGCGCCGGCATCCGTGGCGGCACTACGGCGCGGCATGTAAACGGAACGAAATCCGTCCGACCCACCGGACGGACACACTCGTTTCCCCGTCGAGGAATTCGCATGAGTACGCAAGTATTGCCGTCAAAAAACGCGCCCCTGGTTTCCACCAAGTATCGCCGCATCGTTACGCCCATTCCCGCCCCCGAATCGCTCCCGATCCTCGAAAAACTCCATCGGCACGAACCGCTGTCGATGGGCGGACAGCCGCAGGTGGTCTGGGACCGGGCCGAAGGCATCCAAATCTTCGACCGCTTCGGCAATATGTGGCTCGATTGGTCCTCCGGCGTGCTGGTGGCCAATGCCGGCCACGCGCATCCGAAAATCACCCGCGCGATTCTGGATCAGGTGAACCACGGCCTGATCCACAACTATTGCTTCCCGTCGGAAATCCGCGCGGCGGCGGTCGAAGCACTGGCCCGCGCGGCCCCCGAGGGCCTCGGCAAGGTCTTTCTCTTGACCACCGGGGCCGAGACCTGCGAGTGCGCCGTCAAGCTGGCGCGGTCCTGGGGCAAGCATACCGGCGGCGACAGGAAAATCGGCATCGTTACCTTCCAGAATGCCTTCCACGGCCGCACGCTGGGCGCGCAAATGGCCGGCGGCATCCCCGCGCTGAAACAATGGATCGTCAACCTCGACAAGGACATGGTTCAAGTGCCGTTCCCCGACGGCTTTCGCTGCCCGAACACCAATTTCGATTTATTTCTCGCGTCGCTGGCCGAGCAGGGCGTAACGCCCGACCGCGTGGCCGGCGTGATGAGCGAAACCTACCAGGGGGGCAACGCCAGTTTCGCGCCGCCCGAATACATGCAAAAACTCCGCCGCTGGTGCGACGAGCACGGCGTGCTCCTGATCTTCGACGAAGTGCAGGCCGGCTTCGGCCGCACCGGAACCTACTGGGCCTTCGAGCATTACGGCATGAAGCCCGACCTGATCTGCTGCGGCAAGGGCATTTCGAGCGGGCTGCCCATCTCGGCCGTGATCGGCCGGCCGGACGTGATGGACCTTTACCCGCCCGGTGCGATGACCTCGACCCACACCGGCAATCCGGTCTGCGCGGCGGCCGTGCTGGCGAATCTGCGCGTCATTCGCGAAGAGGGTTTGGTCGAAAACGCCAAACGGATGGGCGAAATCATGCTTCCCGAATTGCATCGCATCGCCCACCGCTTCCCCAGCCGGATCGGCGCGGTCCATGGCCGCGGACTGGTCGCCTCGCTGCATATCGTCAAGCCCGGCGGCATCGAACCCGACGCCGCCACGGCCGCGGCTATCGTCCGCCGTTGCGTCGAGACCGGGCTAATGCTCTTCGCGCCCGTCGGTTTTGCCGGGGCGTCGGTCAAATTGGCGCCCCCGCTAACGATCGGCGAAGAGCCGCTCCGCGACGGCTTGGCCGCCCTGGAAAACGCGCTTCAGGAGGTGCTGCAATGATGACGCAAACGAATAATCCCTTGCCCGTGGCCATCGTCGGCGGCGGCATGATCACGCACGATCAACTGCTCCCCTCGCTCTACCATCTCGAGCGGCTCGGCGCGGTCGGGCCGATCCGCATTTGCGCGCTAAACTCCGCGCCGTTGCGGGCATTGGCTGACGCCCCCGCCTTTCTCGATGCCTTTCCCGGCCAGTCCTTCGAGGCCCTGCCCGCCCTGAATGAGCCGCCCGAACGGATGTTCCCCGACCTGTATCTCGAAGCGATCGCCGCGCTGCCGCCGCACGGCCTGGTGGTGGTGGCCGTGCCCGACCAGTTCCATTACGCCGTGATTCGCGCGGCGCTCGCGCACGACCAGCACGTCCTGGTGGTCAAGCCGCTGGTGCTCAAATACGCCGAAGCGAAGGAGATCGAAGAAGCCGCCCTCGCCAAGGGGCTTTTCGTGGGCGTCGAATACCACAAGCGATTCGACCGCCGCGCGCTCGACGCCCGCGGACTCTACCGCGCCGGCCGCTTCGGCCAGTTCCGCTGCGGCGAGGCCAAACTCATCGAGCCATACTACTACCGGCGCTCGAATTTCCAAAACTGGTTCACCAAGGAAAACAGCGATCCGTTCACCTACGTCGGCTGCCATTACGTCGATCTGGTCTATTTCATCACCGGGTTGCGGCCGGTCGAGGTCTCGGTGCGCGGCGTCGAAGGGGCCTTCCCCAACGGCAAGATCGGCTACCTCTGGACCTCCGGCCGCGTGATCTGGGAGAACGGCGCGCTCTTAAGCGTGCTCAACGGACTCGGCTACCCCGACGATGCCGCCGGCAGCAACGACCAATCGCTTTGCATGTTCTGCGAAGGCGACGACAAGGGGGGCCTGCTCCGCCACGACGACCAGTTCCGCGGCGTCAGCCACGGCTACGTCGCCCGGCCGTCGGGCGCGGCGTTCCGCTTCGTCAGCCCGGACTATTTCCGGCTCGTCCCTTGGCAGGGCGCGGGCCTAAAACCCGTCGGCTACGGCTACGATTCGGTCGAAGCGATAGTCGAAGCCGCGCTCACGGTCAACGCCGCCGGGGCGGGCCTGCCCGAATCGGCCGCGCTCGCCAATCGCCAAGAGGCGTTGCGCGACATCGACCGCCGCGGCATCCTCGCCACGCCGGCCAACAGTTGCATCAACGAACTCGTGGTCGAGGCTGCCCGCCTCTCGATCACCCAAAACGGCCGCCGCGTGGCGATCGACTACGAACCCTCGCCAACCGTGCGGCAATGCCCCGCGTAGGACGGATTTCCAACCTGTATAGCGTATTAGGGTGAGATCGTCCGATTATCACCTGGTAATCCCCGGACAATCTCAGCCTAACGCAGTATAACGGGGAAAAATAACCCCATCCTGTGGCTATGGGCAATCTGGGGCGACGCGTCTTTTTCTTGCTCTTGCGTTCCGCCGGCAAATTTGGTATTTCTTCGCTCCCCTATCCGACCTCCGCGCACGATAGCAATCCGATTTCGTCCTTCCCGAACCTTTTCGCCAAAGTTGGCGTAAGCCTGTAGGTTATGCTTGAGCATCATGCATTTGCCGGCGTTTCCGTGATGCTCAAGCGTAACCTCCTTCCAACTTTTCCCGACCGATCACGGTTAGCCCGCATTATTCATAAAAGCGATTTGTAGAAGCGGCATCTTGCCGCTTTTGCCTAAAATGCGGCAGGATGCCGCATCTACGATGTTTATGAATAATCACGGTTAGATCGAAACTTGGAGAAACGAGCATGAACGCTTGCAAACGAATCTTGTCGGCCGCCGTCGTCGCCTGGTTTTGCACGGTTGCTTGGTCCTCCGGCCAGGTCGGAACCGACGGGGTCAATGGGCCGGAGGGGAATTTGAACCTTTTGGTCTCGAACGATCTGCTCGCTCCCCCCGGAGAGTATCGCGGAAACGATTTGGTCTTCCGCAACCGCCTCGGCGGGATGTATTTCACCGCCTCCGCCGACATCCTCGCTTTGGAGCGGGTCGATAACCATTCCTTCACGCTGCTGCAAAGCGGTCCGGGCGGACCGGAAGCCTTGAACGCCGGCGATCTCTACTTCGAGACGCGGACCGGCCCGAAATTGAACCTCATCGTTCACGACATCCTCTTCGGATGCGATCTGGAGCTGGGCTATATGGCGATCGACGGTTTCTCGCTCTCGAAAACCCTGTACAGCGGCGATTCCTCGCTCTTTTTCGACAGTCCGATCCTGACCGCCGAAGCCAGCGGCGGGGCGGGCATTCGCTTCGATTACGATTCCCGCATCCAGAGCGCGGAAGCGAACCTCCGCCACGACTTGGGCGACCGCTTCTCGCTTTTAGCCGGCTTCCGCTACGTCGATTTGCACGAACAATTCGACGGCTCGTTTACCGCGTCCGGCCCCGCCGACGGGCGCTTCATCACCTCGAACACCGACAATCATCTCTACGGTTTCCAACTCGGCGGCGAACTGACGGTCCTCCGCCTGCAGAAAATCCACGTCGGAGCCATCGCCAAGGCCGGCATTTTCAGCAACCAGTCGGACCTCAACCTTTACGGCGGAGCGGACGGCCCGTGGGTCGGCGGCATCCGCGGGCAAACCGCGTTTTTGGGCGAAGTGAATCTGGTCGGCTCGTACCTCCTCAGCGAGAGCATCGCGGTGCGGCTCGGCTATCAGGCGATGTGGCTGCAAGGCGTGGCGCTCGCCGTCGATCAGCTCGAAATGCCCGCCACCATCGGCCCGCCCGGCTGGAACCCCGACGCCAAAGGCAGCCTGTTCTATCACGGCGCGTATCTGGGCGTGGAGATCAGCTTCTAAAAACAATTACACGAGAAGATACATATTGCCTCGTTCATCGCATCTGCATATCATATATATCTTACGCGGCCAATCGTGTGACATTTTGTTAACCGCGAATGGCGCGAATCGCGCGAATTATTGGCGAAATTCGCGTGATTCGCGGTCCTTTTCTCGATAAGTTGTCGCGCCGACGACCGCGCACCGTATAATCAGGTTATTGGATGAAATCGTCTCTTTATCTCGAAACGACCATACCAAGTTATTTGGTGGGGGGCATACCGGGGAATTTAACCGTTGCCGCTCACCAAGAAGTAACGAAATCGTGGTGGGTGGAAGAACATGAAAATTACGACATTTATATCTCTCCGATCGTGGAAGACGAAGTTCGTCGAGGAGAGCCGGAGATTGCCAAAGCGAGACTCGATCTGATACGCGATTTGCCAAAATTGGATATCGTGCCAGAAGTGGTTCAACTTGTTCGAAAGCTTTATTCCTATTTGCATCTCCCGCCGAAAGCCGAACCGGATATCTACCACCTTGCCCTGGCGTGCTTTTGGAAAATAGATTATTTACTGACATGGAATTTGAAACATCTCGCCAACGGTCAGGTGCGATTTAAGCTTTCTCGTTATCGAGATGCTACGGGCATTTCAATTCCCGAAATATGCACACCCGAAGAACTTTTCAATGCGAAGGGATGAAATATGAACGATAATATCGTGGAAGAAATTCATGCTATTCGAGGAAGAATTTTCGAAGAATGCAATAATGACTCCGACAAACTCGCCGCCTATTATTTAAGATTGCAAGAAGAATCTTGTAAATCGCGGATTAACCAGAATCCCCCAATCGAGACAAACCGATCCGAAATTGACGCGGAATAATATACTGCAAACGGTCAATAAGGAGACAAAAGAATTCTCCGGGGAAATCTGTCGCGCCAATGACCGCACGGAGTATAGATAATCCACCAACGTAATTCTCGGCGATTCGTTTCCGCGTTTCGAACGAATCGCCTTTTTCATTTCCAGTAGACGTTTCATCATTGCTCTCTTGAATCTTCCCGCCCCCTTCATTACATTGTTTGCATGAATACCCCACGCAAGATGATCATCGTTACCGACGGCTTCCACGACCTCCATACCGCGAAGACGGCGATTTGCGTCCTGCGCTACCGGCCGGCCGAAGTAGTTGCGGTATTGGACCGCGAGGCGGCGGGCCAAACGTGCCAAGAATTATTTCGCGTCGGGGGCGATATCCCCATCGTCGCCGCGCTGACCGAAGCGCCGGGGGCGAACGCGCTGTTGATCGGCATCGCCCCGCCGGGCGGCAAAATTCCCCCGCATTGGCGGCCGTTCCTGCTCGAGGCCATCGGCCGCGGCATGACGCTCATCTCCGGCCTGCACGATCTGCTGAAGAACGACGCCGAGTTCGTCCGCGCCGCCGCCGCCAGCGGCGCGAAGCTCGTCGATCTCCGCGAGAACGACGAGCACGACGTGAACGACCGCCGCGGCATCCGCGCGGAATGCCTGCGCATTCACACCATCGGCACCGATTGCAGCGTGGGCAAGATGGTGGCGGCCGTGGAAGTGGCCGACGGCCTCTGCCGCGACGGCATCGACGCCCAGTTCGTGGCCACCGGCCAGACCGGCATCATCGTCGCGGGGAGCGGCTGCCCGATCGACCGCGTGATCGCCGATTTCGTCGCCGGCGCGGCCGAAAAACTCGTTCGGGCCAACCAGCACCACGAGGTCATCGTCGTCGAAGGCCAAGGCAGCCTGTTTCATCCGCGCTATTCGGGCGTTACGCTCAGCCTGCTGCACGGGCTGATGCCCGACGGCTTGATCCTCGGCTACGAGATGGGCCGCCGAGTCATCTCCGACGTGAACGATTTCCCCCTGCCCACGCTGGAAAAGGCGGTCGAAGTTTATGAAACGATGGCGAATATCATGAATCCCTGCCGGGTGATCGGCGTCTTCGTCAACGGCCAGCATTTCCCCCACGACGACGAAGTGGCCGCCGAATGCGAGCGCATCGAAAAGCGACTCGGCCTGCCCACCTGCGACGTGATCCGCCACGGGCCGGGAAAATTGGTCGAGGCGGTGCGGAAAATGAAGCGGGAACGCGGATTGTAGCTTTTTTCAACGCCTCAGCCTTCCACGTCGGCGTCGAACACGCGGGCCTTCTTCCACAGGGCTTTGCTTTCCGCAAGGAATGCCAAATGCCGCGCGGACGTTTGATATGCGTCGTGCGCGGCCATGTCGGCGAAGACCATTTGCACGGCGACGTCGAATTCGAGATCGTTGAAGGGGTGCGTCATGCCGGCGTTCCGCGGCCCGGCGGCGAAGAACGTCATGCCCGGATGCCCGGAGAGATATTTCTTGCACTCGCCGATCAGTTTCTCCCGCGCCGCCGCCGAACTGTCGTTCAGCGTGAAATAAACATTGTGGGCCAGCATCGAAAGTCTCCTAGGGATATTTTTCGCGGATACCAGCTTTCGATTTTCGCATACATCCCGAACGAGATCAATGCCCGGCACGTCAAAGCCGAATGAACCGCGAAGTCGGGAGGCGAGGCATTCTTGCCTGGCGAAAGCCGCGAAAGCAATCGATCGGGCGGGCAACTCCCCGGGCTCCGGCGTGCATTTCGCGCGAATCAATGCTTTTTTCTACGCCGCAGAAGATAGCAGAAAAAATCCGCAAGCCCGGCGAATTTGTAGCTCGGATCGATGTAATGCTCGATCACGTAAAAGGAAAAGTAGTACGCCCGGGCGAAACACCACACGGCGATCGCCAATAACAGCGCGACTTTCCAAGAAGGCACTTCCGCCAGCAGTAAACCCGCCGCCAAGACGCCGCCCAGCAAAAACAAGAGGCCTTTGGCGTAGAGCAGGCGGGGATCGCGGAGGTCTTTCATGTCAGAAGTCTATCCTACTTCTCATGCTTCACAAGCATATGCAAGGTACCGGGCAAATAGGTTATTCATCTCGGTGAAAATCGAAGGTTCCTTTCCATGAAACAATTTGGCAAACATCATTATACTTGCTCAACTGTTCTGGTTTAAATAAACCCCATCCACGACCTAGCCGTACGCCAACCAATTTCTCCTCCATAATGGCTTTAGCGCATTCAACGGCATCTTTTACAATCCCTTCTACTCCGCGATCTTCATGCCAGTCTGCAAACTCAGCCCATCCAGGGCCAAAGGCGACAATTAAGTAATCAAAATCAGAATCGGTATGAATGAACAGAGGTTTGCCATCGGCCCTAAAAGATGAGGGAATCGCAATAACTAAATCATCATCATTCGGGTGATGAGGACGTTTTTCTTTTGCAATAGAGACAACGTATTTTTGCCATTGTGGAAAAATGCGGAGAATTGCTATTGAACATAATTCGGCAAATGGATTGAGTCTAAGCATAAGTATCACCATGAGCATGAATAATAAGCTGAGTCAAGAACCATCCCAAATCAATTCTAACTCACTGCTAATGTCCACGCAAGCGTGGAGTTAGGCAGGAGGCAATTTTCAGTCTGCAGGATAAATACTCACTTTCCCTTTCATCCGGGCTGTAGCAAAAGCATCACTTGCAAACTTAATCTGCACAAGCGATAATAAAAAGAAAGGAATCTGATGATGCTCAATAAAATCCTCTTGATTCTCGAACCGCAGCCGGAAGGCGGGTTTACCGTAACCTCGCCGTTTTTGCCCGAATTGGTTACCTAAGGCGACACGGCGGATGAAGCCCCGGACAATGTCCGGGATGCGCTCTCGGCGGTTGTCGAGCTGTATAAAGAACTTGGCCGACCACTGCCAACGAATTAGCAAAATTATCAAGACGCTTAATTTTTCCCCCTCTCTTTTTTCATGCCCGACTCCCTCGTTCCAACGCGGTTTCTCTTTCGCTTCTCGCTACCCTGCCGTTATCGGGAAAACCTGTGGTCGGCGAAGGGGACGGCCTTGAGTGAAGAGTTTCGGCTGGCGAGTTTTGCGGAGTTGGAAAATCTGCCGGAGAAGGTCGAAGTGCGGGCGGCGTGGAGCGAGGCGGGGGTGGCGTTTCGGGTGCAGGTCGGGGGGAAGAAACAGGCCCCGTGGTGCCGGGCTTCGAAGCCCGAAGATAGCGACGGATTCCAAGTCTGGATCGACACCCGCGACGTGCATAACGTGCATCGGGCGAACCGGTTCTGCCACCAGTTTCTGTTTTTGCCGACCGGCGGGGGCCGAAATCTCGACGAACCGGCGGCGTTCCTCGTGCCGATCCATCGGGCGAAGGAACTTCCGCATCCGCTCAAGCCGGGGGCGGTCAAAATCCGCAGTGAAATGAGAAGAGACGGCTATTCGCTCGAAGTCTTTTTACCCGCCGAGGCCCTGACCGGCTTCGACGCGGCCGAACATCCGCGCCTCGGTTTCAATTACGCCCTCTTGGACCGCGAGTTGGGCGAACATGCGCTCACCGTCGGCAGTCCCATGCCGTATGACGAGGATCCCAGTCTTTGGGCGACGCTCGAATTGGTGAAAGGTCTTGGGGCTTAGGTTTTACGTCTTGGGAAGAAGCAGGACGGATTTCCAATCGGTCATCTGACACGGCATTAACCGGGATTACTCCTAGCGCGGCGTAGCCGCAACCAATGAAAAAAGGTATCCTTGCCTGTTGGCGAAAACAGTTCCCAAACGGGATGCAAGGATACCCATGAAGTACGAAATTGTAGCACAAAACGAAGCGCGTGTCA
>JADLEL010000210.1 GCA_020846145.1 Pirellulales bacterium
AAAGTGCTTAATCGCCGCGAAAATGGGACTGTCCCCCTCGCGCCGCGGGAAGGGGACAGGTCCATGTTTTCGGCCTACCGTTTGTCCACAAAATACGTTTTCCCGCCGAAAAATGGACCAGTCCCCGGCCGGGGCGTGAACGATTAGCCGGCCTCATGCACTCGCCTCTCCCGACCAACTTCCGGTCGGCGAAAACGCGCGAGAAAAAACAGCGCGGGCGGCAAGCGCCGATGACGTTTCGTAAAGACGGCGATCCCTCACTCCGGCTGCGCGCCGCGGTAGCTCATGTCGAGAAGGTCCATCGTGTGCAGTACGCGAATCGGCAGTTTCCGGCGG
Organism: Pirellulales bacterium; assembly: GCA_020846145.1. Classification (GTDB taxonomy): domain Bacteria; phylum Planctomycetota; class Planctomycetia; order Pirellulales; family Thermoguttaceae; genus JADLEL01. The sequence goes on from JADLEL010000210.1 coordinate 337, forward strand.
CGGACTTCGGCCGCGATTTGCAGGAGGCAGCCGGCGTTGGCGGCCAGCGCGATCGACGCGCCGGTGCTCAAAATGTTCTCCACCTTCCGGCAGCCCAGGCAATCGGCCATTTGCGGCTCATTCAAGTTGTAGGTGCCGGCGGAACCGCAGCAAAGCCCCGCTTCGGGCAATTCGCGCAGCTCCAGACCCGGAATTTTCGCCAAGAACCGCCGCGGCGCTTCCTCGACGCTCTGCGCGTGTCGCAGATGGCAGGAGTCGTGGTACGTGGCGACGGCTTCGATCCTTCCGCTGGGCGGGACCAAACCGAGTTCGTCGAGAAACTCGTGGACGTCTTTCACTTTGTCGGCGAATTTTTCGCGGTGCGGCTGCAAGCCGTCGTGCCAATGGAGGCCGTATTCCTTGAGCATCGCCCCGCAGCCGCCGTGGTTGACGACGATCGCGTCGTAGCGGTCCAACTCGAAAGCCACGAGGTTCTGGTCGGCCATCTTCCGCGCCCCGCGCGAATCGCCGGCGTGATAGTGGATCGCCCCGCAGCAGGCCTGGTCGGGCGGAACGAACACGTCGCAGCCGTTCTGCTGCAAGACCCGCGCCGTGGCCCAATGCGTGGGGCGGAACATCGCGTCGGCCACGCAGCCCGTGAACAGCGCCACCCGTGCCCGCTTGCGACCCACGGCGGGCAGGAACTTCGGCAGTTGCGGACCGGACCGGAGCGGCACGGGCAATAGCGGCGCCATGCGGCCCAACCGGCCGGGCACCAATTTGAACAGGCCCAGCCGTTCGGCCAGTTGATAAATCCCCAGCCACTGCAACAATCGCACCGGCGATAGGAGCAGCCGCATCCGCTCGGCGTAGGGGAAGAGTTGGAAGAGGATGATTTCGCGGAACCAGTCGTAACGCGCTTCGATCTTCGTCTCGGTCTGCTTGAGCGTCAGGCGGAACGGTTCGATCAGCTTGCCGTATTCCACGCCCGACGGACACGCCGTCTCGCACGCGCGGCAATCGAGGCAGAGTTCCAAGTGGCGGCGCATGCGGTCGGTCAGTTCGTGTTGGCCGTCGGCCACGGTCCGCATGATTTGAATGCGCCCGCGCGGGCCGTCGTTCTCGTCGCCCAGCACGGCGAACGTGGGGCAGCTCGAAGTGCATAATCCGCAGTGGATGCACTGCAAAAACAGGTCGTAGGCGATGCCCGCCGCCGGATTCCGCGCCGCTTCGTCGAATCCCCGCTCCTTCACGAATTCCGGCCAACCGTTCTCGACCAGCCGCGAAACGAAATCGCCCCCCGGCGCGCCGGGCGAAGTTTCGCGGTTCGGATTGGAATTCGGTTGGTAGTGCATGCGTTACTAAAAAATTACTAGCGTTTTTTACACGGTGATATGGTTTTCGGCCGAAGGCCGAGCCGTTCTCCCAGCCCAACGGGCCAACCGTTCATCTTGGGGAGAACGCTTGGCCCGTTGGGCCGATCGCACATCAACACACAATAATCATATTTTTCGATCCGCCTCCCCCAGGGCGTTGCCCTGGGCTGGGAGAACGGCTGCCCCTTTGGGGCGAATAAACTTTTCGTCGGACCGATCGTCAAATCGGGAAATTACGATTTGACCAATACCTACTCGAAAATATATCGTCCGCGATTGAGTATATTGTGCGGATCAAAACGCTCCTTGAGCGACCGCATCACGGAAAATCCATCCGGCGGCGGTCCCCAAACATCCTCCCGCAATAATTCGACTTTATCGGGATAGCGAAGCACCGTCATTTTGCCGCCAAACGCTTCGGCCGTCGTGCGAAGTTGCCGATAAAAATCTCCCCCTTCCGCCTTCCCCCTTCCGCCTTCGACCAACACGATGCCGCTCAAGGCGTGCGATTGGATGCTGCAATCGGGAAATTTCTCCCGCAAGGCCGCGATGAGTTCGACCACCTGGCTCGGCCAAACGGCGATCCGCGCGTCGGCGGAGAATCCGGCAAGAATATGCCAAATCTTTTCGGCGGCTTCCTCGGTGACTGTCTTCAAAGACGAAACGCCAACCGCATTCCACTCAGCTTGCAGCGTATCGAGCATCCATCGCACTTCGGCCGCCGTGCCCTCGAAACCGACGTAGAAGCTTGTACGCGGTGCGGAGGGGGACAGGTCCATGTTTTCGGCTTGTAGTTTATCGACAAATTGCGTTTTCTCGCCGAAAAATGGACCAGTCCCCAAAACTTGAACCAATTCCACCGCCACCGGACGGACCTGGCTGCGGTTCAAATCGGCGAGCAGTTTTTCGGCCGTTTCGGGGTTGGACAACTCGCAAGAAGCGACAGCCGACATCTCCGGCAGTGGGCGGACCATGAACGTGAGTTGCGTGAGAATGCCCAACGTGCCCAGCGAGCCGGCCATCAGCCGGGTCATGTTGTAGCCCGCGGCGTTTTTCACCACGCGGCCGCCGCCGTGGAAAATCGTCCCCGCGCCATCGACCGCCGTGAAACCCAAGAGATAATCTTTGATCGTCCCGTAGCCGAACTGCCGCGGCCCGGCCTGATTCACCGCGACCAAACCGCCGAGCGTGGCCTTTTCCGGCTGAAAAACGTCGATCGGCAGCCGCTGATTCTTCGCCGCCAGAATTTTCGAGAGTTCCGCGAAGGTCATGCCCGCTTCGACGGTAACCGTCATGTCGTCGGCCGCATGATCGACGAGCCGGTTCAGTTTTTCCAGGGAAAGAACGATGCCGGGTGCCACTGCTGGCTTGTCCAGCAGTGCCGTTTCGGAGCTATTCTCTGTTAAGTCTGAGAAATTGGACGTCGATTGCACATCAACGGCACTGCTGGACAAGCCAGCAGTGGCACACCACGGCCTCATCCCATAATTCCAATTCGTGCCGCCGCCGCGAGGATACACCGCCCGGCCTTCCTTCGCCGCCTCGCGCACCGCCTCTGCCACGGCAGCCGTATCGGCCGGTGTGAGAGTTTCGATGGACGCTAATGATAAAACAGTGTTATTCATTCGTGATAGGTTCGAGATTCTGTCGTCTGATACGCTTATGGGATATGATTCTTAATATAGACGCTATAAACGCGAATCCGATTCCCACGGCGAAAAATGCAAATCCAATACGTAAAGTGATGAATCCCGAATACATTTTTTGAAGAATATCGGAAGCAACCACTTTGTCTTCAACGGAATAAATAGTAGATAAAAAGTAACAACTCCCTCCCATTAGACATAATCCAATTATTGACAATACGATTCCCAAGCCATACAAGACTTGAAATGTCTTTTTTTGTTTTTGCCGTAATAGACAATCAGGCGATTCATAAGGATTTTCCTCTTTCATCTTACCACCCCCTCAGCTTCAATCAGCTTCCCCGGATTGAATTTCCACTGCGGATCGAACGCCGATCGCACTTTTCGCATAGCCTCCAAATCTTCGGGGCCGAACTGCTTGGGCATGAATTCGATCTTCTCGACGCCGATGCCGTGCTCGGCCGTTACGCTGCCGCCCAGGGCGAGGCAATCGGCGAGGATTTCGTTGCCGGCGGCCAGCACGCGCTCGACCTGCTGCGGGTCGCGCTCGTCGAAGAGCATGAACGGATGCACGTTGCCGTCGCCCGCGTGCGCCACGCAGACGATGCGGATGGCGTGTTTGCGGCCCGCCTTGGCGATCTTTTCAAGCATCGCCGGCAGGTGCTTTCGCGGCACGACGCAATCTTCCGACATTTTGCTGGGGCTGAGCCGGCCCATCGCGCCGGAAGCCATCTTGCGGCACTTCCACAACAGGTCGCGCTCCTTGGCCGATTTCGCCTGCAGCACTTCCCGCGCGCGGTTCGCCTTGCATACGGCGGCAATTTGCGACTCCTGTGCGTCGAGACCCACGCGCGGACCGTCGATCTCGATAATCAGCACCGCCGCGGCGTCGGGCGGAAAACCAAAATGGTACGCCGCTTCGACCGCCTCCATGATGCCTTGATCCATCAGCTCGAGCGCCGCCGGGATGATTCCCGCCGCGATGATTTCGCTCGCCGTGTTCGTGGCGTCCTCGACGCTGTCGAAAATCGCGCGGAATGTGCGGTAATCCTGCGGGTCGGGCGTGAGGCGAAGCCAAATTTTCGTAATGATGCCCAGCGTGCCTTCGCTGCCGATCAGCAGTCCCAAGAGATCGTATCCGCCGGGATCGCGGTGCGGCCCGATTTGCACGATCGAGCCGTCGGCCAGCACCGCCTCGACGCCCAGCACGTGGTTCACCGTTACGCCGTACTTGAGCGTATGCGGTCCGCCGGCGTTGGTGGCCGCGTTACCGCCGATGAGGCTCGCGGTCTGGCTCGAAGGATCGGGCGCGTAATGAAAGCCCGTGCCCCGCAGCGCGGCGGCGATATTCACGTTCACCACGCCCGGCTCGACGACGGCCATCCGGTTTCTGAGATCGATTTCCAATATGCGGTTCATCCGCGTGAGCATCAGCACCACGCTCGGCCCGATAGGCACGCATCCGCCGGCCAAACTCGTGCCCGCCGCGCGGGGAACGACGGCCATATCATGCCGCCGGCAAATCTTCACCGCCGCCGCGACCTGTTCGGACGAACGCGGAAAGATCACCGCTTCGGGCGGATGCCGCTCGACCACGTAAGCATCGCAGTCATAGACCACCATCTCCGACGGCGCGGAGAGCACATTCTCGCCGCCCAATGCGGAACGAAGATCGGTGATGAGCGGGGAGTGGAGCATTTGTAGGCAGTGGCTAGTGGTTAGTGGCTAGAAGGCAGTGGGCAGTGGGCAGTGAAAAAGTTACTAGCCACTAGCCACTAGCCACTAGCCACTAGCCACTAGCTACTAGCCACTAGCCACTAGCCACTAGCCACTAGCCACTAGCCACTGCTTCCCCAATTATAGCCTTTCCCCGCGCGCGCCGCCTATGTCCGCAGCTTTCGCCCGAGTTTTTGTTCGACGCTGGCGATTTTGGCTTCGAGGCGGTTCGTGCGGCCCTTGCGGTAGTCGAGTTTCATCGAACACTCGATGCGGTTGCAATCGACCGCCAGGGCCTCGAAACACTGCCGGACCACGTCCATCACCTCCGCATACCCCCCCTCAAGGACCGTGCCCATCGAATTGCCGCGGTAGTGGACGCCGCTGCGATCGATGATGTCGAGACAGCGGGCTACATAAGGGCTGACGCTCTCCCCCTTATCGAGTGGGAAGATACTCAGTTCGAGCAGAAGCATAACGTACTCTCCTTTTTTCTGGAACAAACGCATTCCATAAATATTATGGGCCGCTCCTCCCAGGTCGATCCCCCGAACCGGGAATACTACACCCATCTACTTGTCATACAACGACTTAGGAAAAATCCAAAATCGCTCTGCCATCGGACGGGCAGAATCGTTATACTCCCGCCCCGCTTCTCATAGTCATGGAGATACTACCATCATGTTCGATCGTGGAAAGTTCATTTTGGCCGCGGCATTGCTCCTGTTGACCGCAAATTGGACGTGCGCCGTGCGAGGGCAACAATATCCAAGCACCTCCGCGGCATCCAACGTCGATTCGCTCTCGAGCCTGCCCGACCAACCGCTCCAATCAAGCCCGCCGAATCCGCTGATCTCCGCTGACACCGGTTCGACGACGATCGCGCCCAGCGGCGAAAGTCTTCCCGGCGGCACCACGCACGTTCTCCCGTCCGGCGACATGCTCTCCCGCGACGCGCAGCCCGTCGGCGGAATCGATTTCCGCGCGGGCGGAAACGCGGCCAATCCGATGGCCCTCGAAAGTCCGTTTGTCTTCGGCGAGGCCTGGACCTGGCAGGTCTTGCCCGACAGCATCCTTTACAAATCCTATCTGGCGGGCAATCACGAATCGCGCTTCGGCACCCAGATCGTGAGCATCGACAAACTCGGTAATTTCTGGGACGCAACGCTCGGCGGGCGGGCGGGCATTCTCCGCTACGGCACCACCGATCCCTACGAGCCGCAGGGCTACCAGCTCGATATCGAAGGCGCCGCCTTTCCGCGGCTCAATTTGCATTACCAGCGCGATCTCGAATCGGTCGATTTTCGCTTCGGCGTCCCTCTCACCATGCGCCGCGGGGCCTGGCAGACGAAATTCGGCTATTACCACCTCAGTTCGCACTTGGGCGACGAGTACATGATCACCCACGGCTCGCTTACCCGGCTGAATTACGTCCGCGAAACCATCATGCTCGGGCTGGGGGTGTTTTTGAATCCGAATTTCCGGCTCTACGGCGAAGTCGATTACGCCTTCATTGTCGATGGCAGCGCCAAGCCCTGGGAGTTCCAGTTCGGCGCGGAATACAGCCCGTTGGATGCGCCCCGTTTCCGCGGCGCGCCCTTCTTCGCCGTCAACGGGCACCTGCACCAAGAGGTGAATTACAGCGGCAGCCTCACCGCCCAAATCGGCTGGCAATGGCGCGGCCGCACCGGCCACCTGCTCCGCACCGGCTTCCAATACTTCAACGGCCTGAGCGAGCAAGCCCAGTTCTTCGACCAATTCGAGCAGCAGTACGGCTGGGGCGTGTGGTACGATTTCTAGGGAGCCTCATGCCAACCATCCTTCGCTCGGGCGCTTTTCGGTTTTTCTTCTATGTGGGCGATCGCGACGAACCGCCGCACTTCCACGTAGAACGAGGGGAGGGCATTGCCAAGTATTGGCTGAATCCCGTAAGATTGGAGGATAGCAAGGGCTTTAAGGATCGGAGAATCAATTACTGTCGTAAATCGATTGACGAAGTGTATTCAAAGCGGGAGGGAATCGCGAAAACGCGAAAGTCCGAAATCGCGAAATAGTCGTCGACAACCCGATTTTCGCGTTTTCGCTCTTTCGCGCCTTCGCGATCCTACTATGGCAATGCCCATGCGAATGATTCGCCACGGGGATCCATGTTGCGATAACTGCGACAGTTATTGATTCGCCGATCCTAAGCGGCACGAACTGAACGATCTCGAATCGATGGTTTTGGAAAACGCGGAACTTTTTATGCAGGCTTGGAATGAGTACTTCAACCACTAATCGACAGAACGCCGTCGCGGTCGGCGTCGCGGTCACCGAGGATGCGCTCACCCTCGATCTGGCCGACGGCAGGACGATCTCCGCTCCGCTGGCTTGGTATCCGCGCTTGCTGCATGGAACGGCCCGCGAACGAAATCATTTCCGCATCCTCGGCGGCGGTGAAGGCATCCATTGGCCCGATTTGGATGAAGACATCAGCGTCGAAAATATCCTGATGGGTCACCCGTCGGGCGAGAGCCAGAACTCCTTGGCCGCATGGCTCGCAGGCCGGCCCGTTCAATAACCCGGCAAGAATCGCATGAACGAACTACCCCCGGCCCGCATCAATCTGGGCTTCGTCGGTTTCTGTGCGGCCGTCACCGGCATCGGCGGATTCCTCTTCGGCTACGACACCGCCGTCATCAACGGCGCAAACACTTTTCTGCAGCAACGCTTCCAACTCGATCCCCAGGCGGACTCCTGGCTCATCGGCCTGGCCACCGCCGCCGCCATCATCGGCTGCATTCCGGGCGCGATGTCGGCCGGATTCCTCAGCGACCGCTTCGGACGCCGCCGCGTTTTGTTCCTCTGCGCGATCCTTTACGCCGTATCGGGCGTCCTGTCGGCCATCCCGCAAACCATGAGCCAATTCGTCGCCGCGCGCATTTTGAGCGGCGTCGCCATCGGCGTCTCCTCGATGATCTGCCCCGTCTATATCGCCGAAATCGCGCCTCCCAGTTGGCGCGGACGCTTAGGCGCGCTGTTTCAACTGGGCATCGTTACCGGAATCTTCCTCACGCTCTTCATCAACGCCAAAATTCAATCGCTGGGCGATGCGCAATGGAATATCCAATATGGCTGGCGCTGGATGCTCGCCGCCGAGGCCCTGCCCGCGATGTTCTTCCTCTTCATGCTGATCCCGATCCCCGAAAGCCCAAAATGGCTGATCGCCGCCGGCCGCGAGGAGGAAGCCCGCCCGCCGCTCGAGAAGATCGGCGGCCCCGCGTACGCCGCGTCCGAGATCGCCGCCGTCCGCGACGTGCTGCAGCAGGAGGAAGGCTCGTTCGCCGAGATTTTTTCGCCCGCTTATCGGCTTCCCCTGCTGATCTCCGTGGTGATTATGTTCGCCGCGCAATTCAGCGGCATCAACGTCATCATCTACTATTCGACCCCCATCTTCGAGGCCGCCACCGGCAAAGCCGATGCCGGTTTTCAAGCCTCGGTCTGGATCGGGCTGGTCAACCTGCTCTTCACTTTCGTGGCCATTTTCTGCGTCGATAAACTCGGCCGCAAGCCGCTGATGCTCGTGGGCAACGTCGTCCAGGCGGTGGCCCTGTTTTCGGTCGGCTATCTGTATTCCGTCAATCCGCAATCGCCGCAGTTGCTCTGGTTCGTGATCCTCTACATCGCCGCGTTCGCCACCGCGATGGGTCCTATCCCCTGGATTCTGTGCTCCGAAATCTTCCCCGCCAAGCTTCGCGGCCGCGCCATGTCGGTCTCCACCTTCGCCATCTGGACGGCCAACTACCTGGTCATCCAATCGTTCCCGTACTTGAACAAAGCGCTCGGCCCGTCGCGGACTTTCTGGCTCTACGCCGGCTGTTCCGCCGCCGCATTTTTCTTCGTGCTGCTCGTGATCCCCGAAACCAAGGGCCGCTCCCTCGAAGAAATTGAAAAGTCTTGGCGCAGGCATAGTGTATGAACGACGATTTCATCAAACGCGGCGGCAGCGCGGGCGCGGCAATCGCCTTCTGGATGACGCTTGCGGTATTGTTTTTGGCGTTTTTGATCAAATGCTCTTGGCTCGTCGATAGTATTCGAGATTCCAAGTTGAGTTTGGGCGAAAAGATTGGCGTAATGTTGATAGGATTCTCATGTTCGATGTTCGTCGCTCTGCCTGCGGCAGGTGTGGGATACCTCATGGGAAAATCGGCGGCCCGATGCCGGAGCGCAAATATGGCATTTCTACAGGGTGCTATTTTTCCCGGTGCGATCCTACTCGGGCTAAGCATTACGTTTTTCCTTGCTTCCGTATTTCAACTCGATTATTCCCGAAGCGACTTAACCAACGCCCTAGGTTTATTTGCGATTTTCACCGCGTCCAGTTCTCTCCTGTTCGGCTTGGTGGCCATCTACGTCCGCGATTACCGCCAGACCGGGCGCAAACGACCGATCCCCCAATTCACTCTCTTGGAAATGCTCCTCGTCTTCACGATCATCGCCGTCATCATCAGCGCCATAACGAGCATCGTGGTTCTCTAATCGCATTTGCATGGATATCGCCCAGGCCCAACGGGCCTGAACGGACAATGAATAATCGTACGCGTTCACACCCCGGTCGGGGACTGGTCCATTTTTCGGCGGGAAAACGTATTTCGTGGACAAACGATAGGCCGAAAACATGGACCTGTCCCCTTCCCGCGGCGCGAGGGGGACAGTCCCATTTTCGCGGCGATTAAGCACTT
>JADLEL010000211.1 GCA_020846145.1 Pirellulales bacterium
AGGGCTACGTTCCCCAGGGCGCTGCCCTGGGCTGGGCGAACGGCTGGGCCTTCGGCCCGAATCGAGGAAATCCGTTCCAGGAGAATCATCGATCCGATCTATTCACATTAACGTGGAGCCTCGACTTTTCAGGTACGCTCTGTCCGGATGAGCCTTTTTTAGCAGAATCCATCAGAGGTACGCGACTCTAGGGATCGTTGATGACTGCTACCCTCTCATACCTGTCCGTGATTACAGGAAGTCATTGAATTGCAACACGATATTGACGGCGAGCGCGGGTGATGCCGGGGAGACAGTCCCAATATAACGCCCGCCAACCTTGATTATGGCTATGCCCTTCCCAATTTCAAACCTATGCGATTAGTGCATGTCCGATGGATGGTTTCACCCCTTCGGTAGGCCCCCAATCGTCTTATTAATTAGATCGACCTTGCCTCCGGTGAATTTTTGATATTCAAACTTTGCCTTTCTGGCCATTGGCTGCAAACCTCCATGGCCAATCGTCAAACCGACAAACTGCGCATTGGCCCTACCATTCCCCCTCATACTGGTGGCGTCTATTCTCTTGCAATTGTGATTTGGCATGTTATAATGGGTGTCGTTCGCAGGAAGAGATTATGGCCGTAAAAAACTCTGTAATCCAACAATGCGGATAAGTCTGCGTACTCTTCAATTCGTTTCATCATTCTTTCTTGCAACGGAGCGAAACAATGAAGACCAAAGGTCTGATTCGGTTTTTCTTGGCAGTGATGGTCTTGGTGTCCGGGGTGGCGTCGGCAGATGTATTCAATATGCCAAGCGGACTAAAGAGCCTTGAGTTCGTCACCGTAGGCGATCCGGGTAACGTGGCCGATACCTCCAGCGGATACAGTTACGGTGCGGTGGACTATATTTATCAGATGGGCAAGTACGATGTAACATCCGCTCAGTACACCGTTTTTCTCAACTCCGTAGCAAAGTCGGACCCGTATGGACTGTATAGCCTTGGCATGGGAGCCAATAGTTCCGGCAATCTCCGTTGTGGTATTATCCAAAACGGCAGTTCGGGCAATTACACTTATGAAGTGATTTCTGGCTACGAAAACTTTCCGGTGAACAACATAACTTGGGGCGACGCCGCGAGATTTTGTAATTGGCTTCAAACGGGCGCGACAGAGACTGGAGCTTATACGCTCAATGGCGACACTACCGTCTTAATGGAAACCCGCAATGCAGGAGCCACTTTCGTTCTACCAACGGAAAATGAGTGGTACAAGGCGGCGTATTATAAGGGGGGAGGAACTAATGCCGGCTACTGGCTATATCCCACGCGCAGTGATAGCGTACCGAGCAACATTTTGTCTTCGACTGGTACTAACAACGCAAACTTTTGTACCGGAACCTTTCCTGCAGGTGCCACCGATCCAACGTATGGTCTCACTGCCGTGGGTGCATTCGAAGCATCTCCTGGCCCTTACGGAACATACGATATGGGTGGAAATGTATATCAGTGGAACGAAGCAAGCTATCCTACTAGTCAGTGGCGTGGTTTGCGAGGTGGGGCATTTGGTTATCCTGCAAATCCCATGTCTTCGGCTAACCTTAACACCGCCTTCTATCCGTGGTACGAGACCCAGCTTTACGGATTTCGTGTCGCAAGTCTTTTTCCTTCAAATTACTGGAAAGGTCCCGGAGGCGGAAGTTTTCACCTCGCCGCGAATTGGTCGGAAGGGATCGTTCCCAACGGCGTGGATGCAACCGCGAATTTTTTGGGAAATATCACGGCGCTCAGTCAAATAACGCTGGATTCCAACGCGACGCTGGGGACCATCAATTTCAACTCCGCCAATCGCTATATCCTCAGAGGAACGTCGAGTCTGATACTCCAAACCAATAGCGGCCAAGCGAACATCAACGCGCAGTCTGGATTTCATAATATAAACGTCCCCGTGGTCCTCAACAGCGACACGCTCATTAGCGGAGCGGGAACCCTCATCTTGAATGGCGGCGTCAGCGGCGGGCATACGCTTACTCTCCAAAGCCACGTAACCACATCAAGTATCCGAGTGAACAAACTAAATGCCCAAGCCTTTCTCACCGCAACAAGCATTCAGGTGGATTCACTCAACATCGGGAATGTCGGAGCATCGCAAGCCGTTCCCGAACCTTCCATCCTCGCCATGCTGCTTTCCCTCGCCGTGGGCGGATTGCTCTGGTGGAAACGCCGGTAGGCTTCGTGATTCGATTCGAATGCCCGCGTCGAATCCGGCGCGGGTTTTTTTGCGCAATTGCCGTGCGACAATAGACGGCGAGGGCATCCGGCGACACGGCTTCGCCCCTCCGGGGCAGCTAAAATGCAGCGCCTTAAACAAAACTCAGGTTATGAGGGATATCGAGCGAATTGCTCACTCTACCCGGGTATTTATGCTCTATACACCCCCTATTCGGACCCCCTGCCCACTTTCACCCTCGATCTCTACAATAAACTCCTAATTTGAATTCATGTATCCATGTAGCGGAATGAAGTCAGTGTAAGGGGAGGGAAAAGAGGGAAAATGGGAAAAGTGAAATAGTTTTTTTGACTAAATAAGGCAAGAAACAAGCCGAAAACCATTTTCCATTTTTCCTCTTTCCCCTTTTCCCACATTACACAAATAGGTTACTCCATTCGGCTAAAATGATACAAATTCGTATCTATTTAGCGGAATGAAGTAAGTGTAAGGGGGAGGGAAAAGAGGGAAAATGGAAAAAGGGGAAAAAAGTTTTTTACTAAATAAGGTAAGAAACAAGCTGAAAACAATTTCCCATTTTTCCTCTTTCCCCTTTTCCCTCATTACACAATAGGTTACTCCATTCGGCTAAAATGATACACAAATTCATTTTATCCGAGTCTTGGATACTCAAATTCGCAGGGATGAATTGCCGATGAAACCGCTAAAAACCGTGGCGATCGTGGGCGTGGGACTGATTGGAGGGTCGATCGGGCTGGCGCTGCGCGAGCGGAAATTGGCGGAAAGAGTGATTGGAATTGGGCGGCGGCAGGAATCGCTGCGGATCGCGCGCCGGGTGGGGGCGGTTACGAATACCACCGTCGATCTCGACAAAGGCGTGGCCGAGGCCGAGCTGGTCGTCGTCTGCACGCCCGTCGGCCGGATTGTCGAGGACGTGCGGAAGGCCGCCGAGCATTGTCCCGAGGGGATCCTCATCACCGACGCGGGCAGCACCAAGCAGGACCTCGTCGTCGCGCTCGACGGCGACCTGCCCCGCGGTTGCCGTTTTTTGGGCAGCCACCCGCTGGCCGGCAGCGAAAAGACCGGCCCCGCCTTCGCCGCGGCCGATCTGTTCGAAGGCCGCGTGGCGATCCTCACGCCCACCAAAAACACCCGGGCCGAAGATTTCGATTTCCTCGAACAGTTCTGGCAAGCGCTCGGCTCGGTGGTCGTGCAGATGACGCCCGAAGAACACGACAAAGCCCTGGCCGTCACCAGCCACCTGCCGCACGTCGCCGCCGCCGCGTTGGCCGGACTGATCCCGGAGAAATTTTTCCGCTTGGTCGGTTCGGGCATGTTGGATACGACCCGCATCGCCGCGGGCGATCCCGAACTCTGGCTGCAAATCTTCATCCACAACCGCGAAAACGTGCTCTCCGCGCTCGAACAATACGGATCGAGGCTCTCGGCTCTCCACGCCGCGCTCCGCGACGGCGACGCCGAAGAAATCCTCAAAATCCTCACCCTGGCCAAAAAGAACCGCGATGCTCTGGGAAGTTGACATCCACTGGGCCGAAAAAGGGGACGCAGCTCTTTTTCGTACTCGTTCTTGCCGGCGAATCCAACCTGACCAAAAAAGAGCTGCGTCCCCTTTTTCTTACAAGAAGAACCGCGATGCTCTGGGAAGTTGACATCCATCCGGCCGCCGGCCAGCCCGATCTTACCGCCCGACAAGTCGAAACCGCCGCCGCCGAACTTGGCATCGCCGCGAATCTGCAAGTCCATTCCGCCCGCGGATTTCTCATTCAAGGCGATCTCGACGAGAAACAAATCGCCCGGCTTGCCGCCGAACTGCTAGCCGACGTAGTCGTCGAGCGAACCGTCGTCGCCCTCGTCGGCGATAATGTTCTCCTTGCACCGCTCTCCCCCTCGCTCCCCGTTGGGTCGCGGCTAAACGAGTCGGGGTCGCGGCTAAAGGATGCGATTCTTCCGCCTTCCGCCTTCCCCCTTCCCCCTTCTTCCGTCATCCACGTACTGCCCAAGCCCGGCGTGATGGACCCCGTGGCCGCCAGCACGCAAGCGGCCATCGCTGATTTCGGCATGAAGGCCGACGCCGTCCGCACGCTGAAAAAATACTGGATCGCCGGCCTGCCCGAAGAAAGCTTCCCGCTGCTCTGCTCGAAACTACTGGCTAACGACGCCATCGAGCAAGCCGTCATCGGCCCGTTGCCATTCAGCCGTTTGGAAGTCGGCTCGCCGTACCAATTCAAGCTCGTAACCGTGCCGATCCGTGCGATGGGCGACGAGGAGTTGAAAGCGTTGAGCCTGGGAGGCCAGCTTTATCTCTCGCCGGTCGAGATGCGGACCATCCGCGACTACTTCCAAACACTCGACCGCGATCCGACCGACGTCGAACTCGAAACCATCGCCCAAACCTGGAGCGAGCATTGCAGTCACAAAACCCTCGCCGGGCGGATTCGCTATGTGGACGAAAATGGCGAGCGACGATTTCAAAACATGCTCAAGGAGACCATTTTCGCCGCCACGCAAACGATCCGCAAACGATTGCGAGAGCAATCATCCGGTGTTTCTGCTCTCCACGCTCCACTCTCCACTCTCCACTCTCCACCTTCTACTCTCCCCTCTCCCCTCTCCCCTCTCCCCTCTCCCGATGCCGACTGGTGCGTCAGCGTTTTCGCCGACAACGCCGGCGTGATTCGCTTCGACGACGAGCACAACGTGGTGTTCAAGGTCGAAACCCACAACCATCCGTCCGCTCTCGAGCCTTATGGGGGCGCGAACACCGGCATCGGCGGCGTAATCCGCGACCCGATGGGCACCGGCATGGGCGCGAAACCCATCTGCAATACCGATGTCTTCTGCTTCGCTCCGCCCGACACGCCCGCCGATTCGCTCCCGCCCGGGGTGCTGCACCCCCGCCGCGTGATGAAGGGCGTGGTGGCCGGCGTGCGCGACTATGGCAACCGGATGGGCATCCCCACCGTCAACGGCGCGATCTACTTCGACCCGCGCTACCTCGGCAATCCGCTGGTCTATTGCGGCAACGTGGGGCTTATTCCCCGCGATAAATCCTTCAAGCACCAGCAGCCCGGCGATTTCATCGTCGCCGTGGGCGGGCGGACCGGCCGCGACGGCATCCACGGCGCGACTTTCTCCTCCGCCGAACTGCACAGCGAGAGCGACAGCGTCTCCGGCGGCGCGGTGCAGATCGGCAACGCCATCACCGAGAAAATGGTGCTCGACGTGCTGCTGGTCGCCCGCGACCGCGAATTGTACAACGCCGTAACCGACTGCGGGGCGGGCGGATTCTCGTCCGCCGTCGGCGAGATGGGCGAAAAAATCGGCGCGGAAGTCTGGCTCGACCGCATCCCGCTGAAATACGAAGGACTCTCCTACACCGAAATGTGGATTTCCGAAGCCCAGGAACGGATGGTCTTCTCCGTCTCGCCCGCGCAGTGGCCGGAGTTGGAAAAACTCTGCTCCTCCGAAGGCGTCGAGGCCACGGTCATCGGCCGGTTCAAGCCGACCGGTCGGCTGGTGCTCAAATATCACGAAAACATCGTCGCCGACCTCGCCATGCAATTTCTCCACGACGGCCGCCCCCCCGTCATCCGCGACGCCATCTACACTCCCCCCGTCCCCCGCCCCCTAGGAAAAGGGTTAGGGGCTAGAGATCAGGGGCTAGGGACCGAAATAATCTCATTGGGTGGCACTGCTGGCTCGTCCAGCAGTGCTCCTGATGCAGCGAATAGCTCTGCCAACACTGCTGGACAAGCCAGCAGTGCCACCCAGACGTTTTCTCTCCCCTCTCCCCTCTCCCCTCTCCCCTCTCTTAAAAAAATCCTTTCCTCGTTGAACGTTTGCAGCAAGGAATGGATCATCCGCCAATACGATCATGAAGTGCAAGCCGGCAGCGTCATCAAACCGCTGGTGGGCGTGGCGAACGACGGCCCGAGCGATGCCGCCGTGGTCCGCCCGGTGCTTTCGAGCCGCCGCGGGCTGGTCATTTCCTGCGGCATGAACCCGCGCTACGGCGATTTCGACACCTACTGGATGGCCGCCGGCGCGATCGACGAAGCGATCCGCAACGCCGTGGCGGTCGGGGCCGATCCGCGGCGACTGGCTATTTTGGACAACTTCTGCTGGGGCAACACCGACCGCCCGGAAACGCTCGGCTCGCTGGTCCGTGCCGCGTTGGCCTGCCACGACATGGCCATCGCCCTGGGCACGCCGTTCATCAGCGGCAAAGACAGCCTCAACAACGAATTCCGTTCCAGCGGCAACGAGCCGATCTCCATCCCGCCGTCGCTCCTCATCAGCGCCCTCGGCCAAGTCGAAGATGTCGGCCGCTGCGTATCCATGGACCTGAAGCGTCCGGGCAACCTGATTTACCTCGTCGGCCTCACGAAGAACGAACTCGGCGGTTCGCATTATGCCCTGGTCGAAAACCTCGAAGGCGGCGAAGTTCCCAAAGTCGATTGCGACCTCGCCCGCCGCACGTTTCTCGCCCTCCACGAAGCCATCGGCGCCGGCACGGTCCGTTCCTGCCACGACCTCAGCGAAGGCGGCCTCGCCGCCTCAATCGCCGAAATGTCCTTCGCCGGCGGATACGGCGCGAAAATCGACCTCTCAAAAGTTCCCCACGATTTCTCCCCTCTCCCGACCAACCTTCGGTCGGTGCCCGGAGAGGGATCGGGGGTGAGGACCGAATTGGATGCCACCGCTGTCAAGTCCAGCAGTGCGTTAGAAGGTCCGATTGATATAATTCTCCTCTTCAGCGAATCCAACACCCGCTTCCTCTGCGAAGTTCCTCCCGAAAACGCCCCCGCCTTCGAATCCGCCCTCCAAGAAATTCCCCACGCGCGAATCGGCGAAGTAACCGCTGATGCCAACTTAGAAATCTTCTCCGATACGGTTTCAATTCGAGAAGACCTGGCCACTTTGAAAGAAGCCTGGCAAAAGCCGCTTCGCTGGTGAGCGGATTGGTGGGATTCGTCCAGCGGAGTCCCCTCTTCTTCTATTTTGAAAAAATCGTAACCGTTCACGGGGGACCGTGAACGGTTACGATGTTTTATTGGGCAAGTTGTCTGCAATGTTCATAGACTCGCCCACCCCCGCTATTGTATAATTTTATTGATACACCCAACGTATCATAAAAACATATCAAATTAGAACGCTAATAATTACCAACAAGAAATTATTCGTAAGTCTTTATGAATAAAAGAGTCATCGAAAAATGACATCCCCATTTTGGCGGTAATCTGATGCGTTTTTGCTTTTAACGTAAAGCCTTATGTAGTAAAAGGATGCAACAATATCTTTCCTATCTTGTCTTCACGATGAAGAAAGGGTATGGCCCGAGAAAAGCGTAAGGATGGTGAATGATGATTTCGATCGGCTCGCATCCCGTCGTGATGGGCAGTTCGGCGTCGGGGGAGCGCCGCGGATTGGCGATCCCGTGCGGAATTGCTAAAACGATCCTTCCTTTCCTCATTCTCATTATTTTCCGGGCCATGCCCGCTTGTGCCAACGAGTACGTGCTCAAGGATGGGCGCGTTCTTCGCGGCAGCATGGGCGTTGTCGATACGTTGACCGATACCCTGCCGCAGAGTGACGACAGCACCGCCTTGCAACGCATTTTGTTCGTCGATGACCAATTGCGCCGCACGTTCATCTCAAGATATCAGATCGCGCCGGGGGGCGTTCGTCAGGAAGAAAATCCCACGGTCGAGGAGAAGTTCAAAATCCCCCAGCGGGTGGCGCGCGGCGGGCAGGCCGTGCATAGCGTGGGGCCGGTGATGAAACTGACGCCGTTCGACGAATTCGCCCGGCGAACCTACACCATGAACACCAACCGCGGCCCGATCCACGTCATCCAGGGCATTACCCAACTCACGCCGCAATACGCGAAAGTCGAGGGCCTTTCGGCGGGCACCGCGTCGTACGTGTGGGACATGCGGATCGCCACCAGCACGATCCCCCGCGACGTGCTCGACAAAATCCTCTTCAAGCTGATCGATAAGGGCAAATCGGAAGAATTCAAGCGGATCGCCCGCTTCTACATGCAGGCCGAGCGTTACGAGGACGCCGTCAAAGTGCTCGAAGCGATGGCCGAGGCGTTTCCCGGAAAAACCGATTTGAAGGACCAGATCAAACCGGTGACGACCTCGATTCGGCAGCTTTCGGCCGGGCGCTTGCTGGCGGAACTCAAGCTTCGCCGCGATGCCGGGCAGCACGTTTTCGTTTACGAGCTGCTGAAAAAATTTCCCACCGAGGACGTCGGCGGCGAAATCCTCCAGGGAGTGCGGGACATGATCCAGGATTACGATGTGAAGATCGCCCGCCGCGCGAAAATCCTCGAAAGCATGGATGAACTCATCCCGAAAATCGCCGACTCCGTGCTCCGCAAGAAGGTCGAATCCATGCGCAAGGAGATCGGCGCGGAACTGCGCGTCGAAACGCTCGACCGCTTCGCGTCCTTTCTGCAAAACCTGCCGGACGAAGAATTACCCGCCGAGGACAAGCTGGCATTGGCCGTCAGCGGGTGGCTCATCGGCAGCGACAACGCGCTCGCCAAGCTCCCGCCGGCGCTCTCGCTCCATCAGGTCCGCGAGCGAATCAAGGAATATCTGAACGATGCGACCAAGGTCGGCCGGGAACAGGTTTTCGAGAATTTCCGCTCCGAGGAAGGCTCCGCGCCGGCGAGCGTCATCGAAATCCTCGCGCACGCCAAGCCCTTTTACGATCTGCCCGCTCCCGCCGAAGCGGACAAGCCGGGCTGCTTCAAGCTGGAGGTTCCCGGCACGACGAAGGAGGCGAAAACCGCCTACTGGGTGCAATTGCCGCCCGAATACGATCCCTACAAACGCTACCCGGCGATTCTCGCCTTGAACGGGGAGGGGAGCACCGCGCAAAACGAACTGACGTGGTGGGCGGGCGAGTGGAAGGACGGCCGCCGCTTCGGCCAGGCTGCGCGGAACGGGTATATCGTGGTCGCGCCCGAATGGACCGGGGCGCATCAGAAGGATTACGGTTATTCCGCCCGGGAACACGCCGCGGTGTTGAATAGCCTTCGCGACGCCTGCCGCCGGTTCTCGATCGATACCGATCGGGTATATCTCGCGGGCCATTCGATCGGCGGCGACGCCGCGTGGGACATCGGCTTGGCGCACCCGGACCTGTGGGCGGGGGTGATTCCCATCTCCGCCTCGGTGGACCGCTACTGCACGCTGTATTGGGAAAACGCCAAGCTCGTGCCGTTCTATTTCGTGATCGGCGAATTGGACGGTTCGCGGTTCGTGAAAAACGCGCGCGACTTGGACCGCTATCTGCAACGCCGTTACGACACCACGGTGGTCCAGTATCAAGGCCGCGGCCACGAGGACTATTACGACGAAATCCTGCGGATTTTCGATTGGATGGGCCGCTATCGCCGCAACTTCTACCCCCGCGAGTTCGCCTGCGCGACGATGCGCCCGTGGGACAATTATTTCTGGTGGCTCGAGATGGACGGCTTGCCGCCGAAAGTCATGATCGATCCCGCCGATTGGCCGCCGCCCGCGGGCACGGTGCCGATGAAAGTCGAATGCAGCCTCACGAAAACGAACTCCATCCTCATCAAGTGCGGCGCCTCGCAAATCAGCGTTTGGCTGTCGCCGCAAATGGTCGATTTCAAGCAGCGGGTGAGCATTTCGGTGAACGGCAAGCGGATGAACGCGAAGGACCCGTTCATCACGCCCGACTTGCAAACGATTCTCGAAGACGTCCGCACCCGCGGCGACCGCCAGCATCCCTTTTGGGCCAGGTTCGATAGCGCGACGGGCCGCGTGCATGGGAAGTGATAGGGATGTAAATCGTGTGGCGTTGATCGTTACGATTGACATGCTGTTTATCCGACTCTATAATTGCATACTCCCTTCAGGTGATATATGATAAGAAAAATTACTGTTACTTACGAACTCACCGATGAGCTTTATGAGATACTCGAAGCGGAAGCCAAACGACATGGGCGTCCATTCGAGGAGTACGTCAAGGATTTTTTCGCGGGCATTCAGACGCATCGGCCTCGTTTGACGCCGGAAGAAATCGCCAAGCATAAAGCGGCACTCGCCAGGCATTTCGGCATCGTCGGTTCCGGCGATCCAAACTCCGCGGACAATGAACGCATCGATGCCGATTTAGCCCGTGAATATGCCGGGCAAAGCAAATCGGAGTAAAAATGTTTCTTGATACATCTGGTTTATTTTCTCTATTCGATCATCGCAACGCTTTTCATTCGGCCGCTTCACGATTCTTCGACGAAGAGAATCGGATGCTCACACATAATTACGTCTTGTCCGAGTTCATCGCTCTGGCGAATGCGAGACATCTGCACCGTGAAAACGCCCAATTATTCGTTTCGGATATTATGGACAATCCGCTTGTGGAAATTTTCTGGGTTAGCGAATCGCATCATCGTTCGGCAATGATCTTTCTTTCCCGCCGCCTCGATAAAGACTATTCCCTGTGCGATGCCGTCAGCTTCATGCAAATGACTTCGAACGGCGAGCGCGAGGCCCTGACCACCGACCATCATTTCGAGCAGGAAGGTTTTATTCGGCTACTGAAATAGCGCGTACTGCCATTGCGGCTTAACGAGCTACGATAGCCGGCCGCGATTTTGCTTTACGCCGCCACGTCGATGGGCAGCGTCGGGCACTTGAGGCGGAAGAGGCCGAAGAGTTCCTCGTGCGTGAGGCCCAGTTTGCGGGGCGTTTCGGCGTCGGAAAAGATGATGTCGAAAAGCTCTCGCTTTTCCTGCAAGATGCGGTCGATCCGCTCTTCGATGGAATCGGTCGTAACGAACCGGGTAACGTGCACCGGGCCATCCACGCCGATGCGATGCGCGCGGTTGATCGCCTGATCCTCGACGGCCGGATTCCACCAGCGGTCGAAGAGGAAAACGTAGTTGGCGAACTGGAGATTCAAGCCCACGCCGCCCGCCCCGTAACTCATGAGGATCACGTGCCGCGATTCGTCTTCCTGGAAGCGGCGAATGATCTCGTCGCGCCGCTTCGCGGGGATTTTCCCGTGGTATTGCAGCGGTCCGAAGCGATTCAGGCGCTCGCCGAGCCGCTCGAGGGTCTGCACCCATTGGCTGAAGACGATCGCCTTGCGGCCGCTCTCGGCGATTTCCTCGAGGTCGGCTTCGAGGCGTTCGAGTTTCGCGCTCGCGCCCGTGGCGGGATCGAAATTGCAAATCTGCTTGAGCCGCAACACCAGCTCGAAGACGTGTTGGATCGACACCGAATCGCCGAGTTCGGACAATCGGACGACGCCTTCTTCTTCGGCCAGCGTGTAGCTTGCGCGCTGTTCGGGCGAGAGTTCGAGCGGCTCGTCGTGGACCATCTTGGGCGGCAGTTCGCCGAGCACAGCGTCTTTCGTGCGGCGCAGGACGTAGTCGGAAACGGTGCGGCCGATTTTCCGCGGCTTCATGTCGGCGGAGATGAAGCCCGGAGCGAGGAACTCGAAAATGCCCACCAGGTCCTCGGTGCTGTTTTCGACGGGCGTGCCGGTCAAGGCCCAGCCGCGACGGCGGGAGATCGAACGCACCACCTGGTTCGTCGCGCCCGCGCGGTTCTTGATCCGCTGCGATTCGTCGAGCACGACGAGATCGAAATGCGGCCGGGGAAAAGGGGTCAGGCGCCTTTTGTGCGAAGCACCCGGAGGGCCGTTCCGGCAAAAGGCGCCTGACCCCTTTTCCCCGGCGAACAACTCCCGGTCGCGGCAGAGCAGCTCGTAGTTGGCGATCCGCAGCGGCACGTCGGGCAACCGCCACTGCCAGGCGCGGCGGGCTTGATCGCCTTCGACGACCATCACGGGAATTTCCGGCGCCCATTGTTGAAATTCCCGCTGCCAGTTGGTAACCAGCGGCTTCGGGCAGACGAGCAAGACATTACGCACTTCGCCGCGATGCAAGAGCAAGCGGACGGCGGTGATGGCCTGCATGGTTTTTCCCAAGCCCATTTCGTCGGCCAGAATCGCCGCGTGGCGGGGATAAAGGAACGCCACGCCCTCGAATTGATAGGGGAACGGCCGGAAAGGAAATCCGAGCGCGCCTTCCGAGAGCAAGGCCTCGAGCGAGGGCTGCAAGAGATAGCACAATCGGTCCTCCAACTTTATGACGTCGCGGGGCGGCTTGATGCGCGTCGGATTTGCCGATCCCGTGGATGCACACCCCGACGGAGGATCGGTTTTATTCAGCGAGGCGGCTCGCGGGGGAGAAGCGATTTCGAGGGGAGCGGGAAAAACGAAACTCCGCGTTCCGATCTTCGTGCGGGGCAGGGCGATCGAGATGGCTTGCGGCAAGATCGAGCCGCAATCCCACGCGACGACCGCCGGCGGAGACATCCGCAACGATGCGGCGTTTACGGCAATCTTGTCCGAAGCCGCCGACGAGAAATTCCAACTGCCGACCTCGGGCGCCGGCGGCTGCGCCCAGGAATATCCCGCTTGCACAGGCCAAGGAGTCCATGAATCGAGGAAAATGCTCATGGCATTCGATTCCTCCGTCACCGTATTGCCTGCCGTGCCTCCGCGATGGCGCCGCGGATGCGGTCGAACGGCTCGGCCAGATCGAGATTCTCCGCGATGCCCGACAGGCGTTCGACGATCTTGCGGCGGTCATCCTCCGAGCGCGTGGGCAGGGCGAGGCGGTTCCGGCCAAGGTCGAACGACAGCAGTTTCGGCCCGCCGCGATGCGCCCCGTCGATGCGAAGGATTTTTTGCGGCGAATTCTCCGGCACGATCGATTCGATCGGCGGTTCATCTTGCGGCAGAACGAGCGCGACGGGCAATTCGGTATGTTCCCGCACGGAGAGGGTCGTCTCCTGGTCGGTGCAAATCAAAAGCGGTTCGATGCCCGCCTGCTTGAGCAACGTCCGGCCGATCTGTTCCCCGTATAAAAACGCATCCAGCGTCGGCCCATAGAGGATTTCCTGGGCGCGGTTGGGTTTGATGGGCGCCGTGCAATGAAATTCGAGCGGGCGGCCCAAGGCATTCAAAATCAAGTAGCCGCCGAATAATCCATGCGGTTCCTGGCGGAGGATCGTTAAGAAACCGAGAGCGGGCGGGGATTTTTTTCCTGGATTGCTCATCTTGAAGCTCGACATACCCTATTTTGCCCAATCTGCATAAATGAGAAATCGATTTTGAATAGCATGGACTGCATTCTAGGGCATCGGGTCAGAGTCGATTCAGACTTGAATGTCAATTGGGGTGAAGATTTCTGGGAGATACAGGATTAAAAAAGTGCATCTTGGAAGGATAAGCCCGGATTATTCTTAGAAGCGATTTGTAGAAGCGGCAACTTGCCGCTTTTGCCTAAAATGCGGCAGGATGCCGCATCTACAATGTTTATGAATAATCACGGTCAGCAGGGGATTAAAAAAACCGCGATTACAGAAAATGGAGCGAATGGGATGTTTGGGACAATCCAAGGGGGGGTGCCGGCTTCAGAAAAATCTCCATCATTCACTCGGAAAACATAATCCGAAACCTCGCAACCATTTGCGCAGACCGCCTTGGTCTTATAACCGGGGAGATTTATGATAAAAAGTACAGAAATACCATGCCAACGACTCGACTTCTAAGGGCAATTCTGGTTATACTGAATGTAGTCATCATCCAGGTCTCCTTTAGGGAATTCCACTATGAGCAGCGAATCTTCAAGGGCAAGACAACCACTTTATACCCAAATTGACGTCGGTTCCGGCGCATTTCCGGCGGTCCCTCACGCCGGGCGGGGGGACCTCTCCGAATCGACCCTGATTTTGCGGGAAATTCTCGCCGCGCAAGATCGGCAAAACGAATTGCTGGAAGAAATGGTCTCGCAGATGGGTTTGCAGGGCCGTCAGCGGGCTAACGAATTGGGACAATGGAAACAGGCCAACCCGCGGCTCGCCCGAAGTTGCCGGAAGGCCGCCGAATCGCTGGGAAAAATCCAGACCGAATTTCTCGATTCGCTGACGCAGGAAATCACGTCGAATTTCGATTCGCTCGTGGAAGGCGAATACATGCTCAACGAGTTCATCGACAAGTACGGCCCGCGGATGGCGCATTTGAACGGCCTGCTGCAAGTCTTGGCGATGTTGGGCGCGGCCCCGAATCCGACGAACGTGCCCAATCCGCAATGATCGGGCATGTCAAGTAGAGCGCGGCGCGAGGGGGACAGTCTCGTTTTCGCGGCGATTCGGTTCTTTTACGGCGGCATCATCTTTTGCGCCGTGAAAATCGGGACAGTCCCCCGCGAACGGTTACCAAACTTCTATTTTTTTTCGGCTCGATCGTGCGCCATTCCCGCCGCGAGCGAGAGCGCCGCCATCAGCAAGCCCATGATGCCCGGATGAAGAACCGGGGGCGCTTTTTCGACGGCGAACGTCCAATCGGTGATTTTTTCCCAGCCCTCGACCGTCCGCCGCCAAACGATTTCTTCTCGATCGGAATTTTTTTGGACCCCGCCGGGCAGATCGAGCTCGCTGGCCAGCCAACTCGCCGCGCACAGAATCGCCGCTATCCAACCGATCTTCCGCACGAGAATTGCCTTTCTGGTAAGGATGGTCTTGCGGTCCGATCCACTGAAAGGCAACTAACGAGCCAATTTCTTTCGTGCGCGACGTTTCCTCGACAACCTCCGGAATATCAACGCTTTACCGCGATGCGGATCCCTATTTCTCCACCGTTTTGTCGCCAAAATGCAGCAATCCGGGACAACTCGGCGTTGTTTTTTTGCATCCTCCGGGAGGAGTTTCAATCGCTACAAGCCCGATGATCGGCAGCCTTTTTTCGTTTGCATCGACAGTGCGTATTTCGGTAAGCGTTCACGCCCCGGTCGGGGACTGGTCCATTTTTCGGCGGGAAAACGTAATTTGCGGACAAACGGTAGGCCGAAAACATGGACCTGTCCCCTTCCCGCGGCCAACGGGGACAGTCCCATTTTTGCGGCGATTGAGCACTTTTTCGGAACCATTATCTTTTTCGCCGCAAAAATCGGGACAGTCCCCTGTGAACGGTTACGTATTTCGTTTGCATAAGTCCATATTTTGTCCTAGGTTTTTAGTGTGCGAGCACGAATCATCAATCACCATGCCGAAAAGACGAACGGATTGTCTTCGTTCCGAGGTTCGCTTTTTGGGGGAAACGAGGGTAAAATGTCGAACGAAAACGCCTGCCAACTGGATCTGAAACGAGTTCTGTCCAATGCCCAATTGCCGGCCCTGCCGCAAAGCGCGATCCGGCTTTTGGAATTATCTCAAGACCCGGCCAACGGACCGATCGAATTCGCCGTGCCCATTGAGGTCGATCCCGGGCTGACGGGCCAAGTATTGAAGTTCGTGAATTCGTCGTATTTCGGCTTTTCGCGGGAGATTTCGAGCATCAAACTGGCCATCACGCTGGTGGGCATCCGCACGATCAAGAATTTCGCCCTCTGGAGCGCCGTCTTCAGTTTGATGCCCAATCCGAAATGCGGGCCATTCGTTTTGAAGAGCCTTTGGCAGGATTCGCTGCGCCGCGCGCTTTTCGCCCGGACGTTCGCCAAACTCTTGGGCATCAAGGAGCCCGAGGAACAATTCGCCGCCGCCTTGCTGCAAGACATGGCCGTGCCGCTGCTGGCCAAGGAGAATCCCCAATCCTACGTGGAACTGCTGGAAGCCCGCGACAACGGCCGCGTGCGGCTATCGCATTTGGAGAGGACGGCCTTCGGTTGGACGCACGGCGAAGCCGCCGGAATGATGGCCCGGCAATGGAATCTGCCGGAGGCGTTCGCCGACTTGATCGAAAGCCACGACGACATCGAACGTCATGCCGCCAACGTCAAGGAGAATCCGGGAAAAGCGGCCGTGGCGCTCTCGGCGTTGCTGCCTTCGGTGGCCGATACCGAATGGCCCGAATGCGGCCAGTTCGAACGGTATTTCGAGAAGACCATCCCGTCGGGAGGTCCCGCGGTCGTCGAAATGCTGGCGCAAATCGATGAGCTATTCGTGAGCTTCGCGCCGGTTCTGAAGGTCAGCAATCCCAGCAAATCGTTGGTCGAAAGCCATCAAGAAGTCGCCCTGGCGGCGGTGGGATAAGGGCAAAGACGAAGTCGGTTCCCGCGCCTACCGGTCGAACCGTTGTTCGCGGACGTTCTCGTGGGGGCGACGGAGACTATCGCCGTTGCCCCCGGTGCTTTCGGCTGGCAGCCATCTCGCGCATTCCTCCCTTTCCGCGTGAATTGCCATTTTCTCGTCGAACTCGCCTTTTCCCCCGCGAAGCATATAATTTCGATGGCGAGCAGTTTTATCGAAGAACGGACTTCCGGAATTATTCGCATGATTAATATGGAACTGGATGTTGTTGTAGGAAGCAAGAAAATGAACGCGAGGAAAGGGATCCGCCGATTGAGGCTGCAACGCGAGGCCGAAGGGTATCTGGAACTGGGGATGCCGCAACATGCCTTATCGAGTTTGGCTCGGATTGGCGATCCCTCGAGCCTGGATTCTTCTGCGCTCTACTTATGGGGGGAGGCGTTGCGTTCCTTGGAACGTTACGAGGAAGCGATTATCCCCCTGCAGCGCGCCGCCGAGTCCGCTCCCGAAAACATCAATATCCGACTCGCGTTGGGATGGTGTTTCAAACGCGTAGGACGCATCCATAAAGCCATTGAGACTTTGGAACAAGCACTGGCCTCCGAACCCAACGAACCGCTGTTGCGCTACAATTTAGCCTGTTATTTCAGCCTGGCCGGCAATAAAAACCGCGCGATTCGTTATCTCTCGCAGGCTTTGGGCCTTGCTCCGGGCTATCGAAGCCTGATCGATTCCGAATCCGATTTCGACTCTCTGCGCCACGATCCCGACTTCCTGGCTTTATGCGAAAAAGTCAAAGGGTAGGAACTTCCCAATTACCGCGGAAAACATCGCTCCCACGCGGGAATTCTCAAGTGGCGGCCCTTTCTCGCCAAACGATACCTCGAAAAGCAGTTGGGATGGCAGATCGACTGCCATCCCAACCAAGTGTCTTTTCGACGATAAAAAAATCCGTGTCGCGGCCTTCGCGTTAGCCGGGATTATTCATAAACATCGTAGATGCGGCATCTTGCCGCATTTTAGGCAAAAGCGGCAAGATGCCGCTTCTACAAATCGTTTTTCTAAATAATGCGCGTTAGAAATTAAAGGTTAAACCGGCGAAAGCGCCGTGAAGGATCAAATCGCCGTTGGTGTCGATATCCGCAATCGCGGGAATATCGACGACGTAAGGCGGAATTTGGTTGTCCGCCAGGCCGATGCCCGATATCGCCAGTACGCGGTAACCGATCCTGGCGCTCCAGCGCGAGGCAAAGAACCATTCCAAGCCCACGTCGGCTTGCGACATGACCGCGAAGGTATTCGTCGAGGAACTTACGGGGTAGGTGCCGGGCACGCCGCTGGAGCCGGTCGTGGCGACGGTGCCGTTCCCGAGATTGGCCTGGAAGTAATTGGTGATGTAGTTGTCGTAAATGCCCACTTTCGGCGTGATGTAGATCCGCAAGGCGCCGCCGCCGAAGTTGTAGCCCAAATCCAGCCCGATTTGCCCGCCCCAAAGGTTATTGGTGATGCGGTCGTCCAAGTAAGCTTCCCAAGCGCCGCCGTCCTGGCCCCAGGTGGCGCCGTCTCTCAGGGAACCGAAGCGAAGATCTTCTTCGAAGCGGAAGAATCGCGGTCCCGCCGAGAAGGCGAAATCCCAATTGCTGCCATAAAGGTTCGCCCATTGGCCGCGAACGAAGTTGACCTCCACGCTCTGGATGTCGTTGTGCCGCCAGAGGCGATGTTCGGCGGCGTTATCGAACCAGTAGGTGCCCGGCTGGTTGAAGCCATTGATATCGCGGAACTGAATGTCGCTGACTCTCAGCGGCGTGCTAACCGTATTGGGATTGGTGACGCTGGCGTCGCCGTAGAATGTCTCCGTGGTCCAGTAGTCGCCTTCGAGAGCCCAATACCCCGCCGGGCTGCAAGGATCGCAACTGCTCACGCAAAACCGCCGGCCGAAGCGAACCTCGCCGCCGAACTTCCACCCGGTGCGGGCGTCTTGCGTATTCATCAGTTGATTGGGATCGTTTCCGGTTTCATAACTGGTCCACAATTTGTTGGCATCGTTGCGGGCAAGGGCCAAGGCGGAAAGCGAGACGTACCACGGGCATGCGTCATAGCAGCAGCCCATTGATACGCCGCAAGAGGGTTCGCCGACGCCGCACGCGCCGCCCGTCGAACTTGGGGGAACATAGCCATTGCTTCCCCCGACTCCCGTCTGGCCTCGCTCGTTTAACATCTGATTGGTTAAACTCGCATTTTGCGGCGATCCCGGCTCGTTCAGGGCGGGCAAATCGTCGGGCGATGCCGACGCGTCGGTCGAGTACGGCCGCGACGCATAAGCCGTTCGATAGACCGGCGCGGACGGTGAATTCGCCGCCGGCGCGGCATACGGCGTTTGCTGCGCTACATACCCGTTCGGGGCGTCGTAAGGAGCAACCTGTTGGGTAGTTGCTCCCGGTACGCTGACCGTCGGTCCGGCGTATGGGGCGGAATAATTGTCGTAGGGGACCGCCGCCGCTTGCTGAGGCATCCTCAGCGAGTCGGGCGAGCCGTAGAGTCCGTATTGTGCCCGGGCAAACTCGGTAAGATTTGCCGCCAAGAAAACTATCAAAGATATTCGGATTAGTTTCATAACCCATTCCTTTCCGTGGAATAATTTCAATCCGTAGCCTCGTTATTTGAAATCGTCGGAGGAATTATTCGGGATTTGAGGAAACGCGCGGGAATGAGACATTTTTCAAGAATGAGGATGTCGTAATCGTTTTCATCGTTGATATTTCCGAAAAACCTACCAATTGCCCAATTTGACTTGCACACCCTTGTGGAAAAAGATTCTCGTACTCACCTTATGGCCTACTTCATGGTGAATGATGTGGCATTCAAGTCAAATATCATCATTTACCCCCTCATGTAGAGTATTGCCATTATCTCCTTGACAAGACGCTAGTCGATCTGCAAAATCAGGGAATCTAGGAAAACTGTTATGAGCCGATCGCCGAATCTTCGACCTTGGATGGTTACGCTACTAGCGGGGGGGGCATTGCTGCCCATCGCGATTTGCGTCGTTCTGGGAATTGGCGCCATGTTGACGGCAATGGGAGACGCCGCGGGCGGAACGGTTTTATACCGAATCGGCCTTGCTCTGGGGATTCTTTGGATTTTAGATCTAATCGTGCTGCTGCTCTTTCAGGGAGTGAGCGCGCTCTTTGGCAGCCCGAAGAACGACGATCCCGCCGATGAATCTTGAACTGACGCCGAATCGCCCGCGTAACGCGATCATCCTGGGAGACCGGATTATCGGCGGGAAAATCGGTGTAGCCGACTGGAAATCCACTCGGTTCTCGGCTAACATGATTAAATTATCGTAACCGTTCACAGGGGACTGTCCCGATTTTCGCGGCGCAAAAGATGATGGCGCCGTAAAAATGCTTAATCGCCGCGAAAATGGGACTGTCCCCCTCGCGTCGCGGGAAGGGGACAGGTCCATGTTTTCGGCCTACCGTTTGTCCGCAAAATACGTTACCCCGCCGAAAAATGGACCAGTCCCCGACCGGGGCGTGAACGCTTACAAATTATCGTTTGGACCGCACCGCCTTGCCCATTGGTGGGCAAAGCCCACCCTGCAAATCTGGGCGGCGCCCCTACCGTCAGGATTCTTACCGCTAAGGATAGCAAAGTTGTTGAACGCGAAAAAAAATTTCTAACCGTTCATTGAGGTCTCGCATGTTCATCGGCTTTCACATGCCGGCGGTTACCCGACATTCAAAAGCATTTCTTCTATGGGTGTTCTATCGCCAAATTACTCATTTTGCCCCCGAAGACCTCGCTTTGATCTGCAATATCCACTATCTGGATAGCGATTACAACGGATGGGAGCACCTCGATCACGTTCAAGCGCAGAACGACTATGTGGTTCCGTCCGCGGCACGAATCAGAGAATACGAAATTCATTTGATCTCTCCCGAAACCTTTCGGGAGATCGATGCGGATGGCGGCTATGTAGCTGCATGGAAACACCTTTTGACCGAACGTTTTGAACCGTTGGAACGCCAATTATCGGAGATAATTTCCCGGATTATGCAACGGCGCAAGGTGGAAGCGATTCTCACATGGGGCAATACGCCGAGTTTGAAATACGTGGCTGCCCGGTTTGGCTTGCCGGTAATTCACAATGAATTGGGGACGCTCCGTCATCCACACTACATTTCGACCGCCTATTTCGATTTTTCGGGAGTCAACGGGAACACGGAATGCGAACGCCGCTATGCCGCCTTTCGCAGCGAAACGAAAAATCGTCCCTTGCCCGACTTAACCCGGGAGGCGTTGCTGGAGGTGGTTCGCAGCACGCCACGACTTCCCCAGGAGGATGCGCAATCGACGTATGCCGTAGGCATGGCAAAACAAATGGCTGCGGATTCCAACATCCTCGCTTTCAGCGACGGTTGGGATGCACGGAAACTCGTGGATCATGCAATCGACCGCTTTGGCAGCGGGAACGTTTTGGTGCGCAAGCATCCCGGCGAACCGGAAGACGATCGCAACGATGCGAACCTGGTGAAAGATACATCCGCGACGGCCATTGAGTTTATCGCCAAATGCAATCACGTTATGACGATTAACTCCAGCGTCGGATTCGAGGCCATGTTGTACGGCAAGCAAACCACCATGCTGGGACAAAATCCTTTCCGATTTATCGCGGATCTACCGCCCGAAGCGGAGTTGGAACGCCGCATGGCCCTCTACTTTGCCACGTTCGGTTATCTGGCGCCGTATAAAATGATCTACAAGACGGAGTATCTGCGGTGGCGGCTTTCCAATCCCTCGGAAACCGCCATCGTTCAATATCACCTCGGTTATTGGCTTACGGAAAAAAGCCGAAGACTCGCCGAGAGTTTTGAGGAAAACGCGCGCCTCGGGATCGAACGAATTTCATGGCAGGAAAAGCAGCGGCAATGGGAAGCGCAGACATCGCAATTGGAATCCGCGCGTCAATGGCAAGCCGCTTATCTGTCCGTCGTCAATTCGCGTTCCTGGCGATTCACCGCGCCGGGAAGATGGCTTGGAGACAGGCTGCGATACCTGAAACGATGCTTCCTCAACAGAATCCGGGGGTGAATTTTGCTTCGGGGTGATCGCCGAGTCGGTGATCGAAGGCGATTGTGATGGCGACGCTAGCAGACGCAAACCAACGAGAAAAAGGCAGCATGTCAATTTTGGTAAGCGTTCACGCCCCGGTCGGGGACTGGTCCATTTTTCGGCGGGATAACGTATTTTGCGGACAAACGGTTGGCCGAAAACATGGACCTGTCCCCTTCCCGCGGCGCGAGGGGGACAGTCCCATTTTCGCGGCGATTGAGCATTTTTTCGGCGCCATCATCTATTGTGCCGCGAAAATCGGGACAGTCCCCTGTGAACGGTTGCCATTTTTGAAAGAAGGCCGTTCGAGAGGCAAACTTTGGGGACTATTCGCGGGTCGTTTTGACGCGCACCGCCCGCGCGGGTATGATAATGGAGAATTCGTGCGGGAAGGACCATAAGACGTTATTTTTTTCAACCGCTTTTTTCACAACCACGGCGCGCTCCCCGGCGGACCGCGGCGAAACGGAGACCAACAACGATGAGAGACTCTATCGTGCGAAAACTCTTGCCGCTCAATTTGCAATTTGCAATTTGCAATTACCAATTTGCAATTCTCGCCGTAGCATTTGCATTTGCAGTTACCGCTTCTCCCGCCCGCGGCGACGAGGGCATGTGGCTGTTCGACAATCCGCCGAGCAAAATCTTCAAGGAGCGTTACAACTTCGAGCCGGGTAAGGCGTGGTACGAAAAAGTGCAGAAGGCGGCGGTGCGGATCAACCACGGCGGCTCCGGCTCTTTCGTCTCGCCCGACGGCCTGGTGATGACCAACCATCACGTCGGCGCGGGCGCGCTGCAGCAGCTCAGCACGAAGGAAAGAGACCTGCTCAAGGAAGGCTTTCGCGCCAAAACGCGGGCCGAGGAGCTGAAATGCCACGACATGGAATTCGCCGTTCTGCAAAGCATCGAGGACGTAACGGCCAAGATCAACGCCGCCGTGCCGCCGGAGGCCGACGCCGCAACCGCCGAGAAGGCCCGCCGCGCCGCAATGAACGAGCTGGAGCGCGAATCGTCCGAGAAAACGGGCCTCCGCTGCGACGTGGTCGCGCTCTACAACGGCGGGCTGTACCACCTCTATCGGTTCAAAAAATACACCGACGTGCGGCTGGTCTTCGCGCCCGAGCAGGATATCGCCTTCTTCGGCGGAGACCCCGACAATTTCGAGTATCCGCGCTACGATTTGGATATGTGCTTCTTCCGCGTGTATGAAGACGGCAAGCCCGCCGAAACGGAGAATTATTTCTCGTGGAACGCCGCCGGCCCTAAGGAGAACGAATTGGTGTTCGTGGTCGGCAATCCGGGCCATACCGACCGGCTGAAAACCGTGGCGCACCTCGAATATCTCCGCGATCAGGTGCTGCCCGACTCGCTCGAACGCCTGCGCCGCATGGAATTGCTGTTCGAACTGTTCGGCGAGCGGAGCAAGGAGAACGCCCGCCGCGCCAAGGGCGGGCAGAACGGCGCCGCGAACGGCCGCAAGGCCCGCTCGGGCGGATTGGCCGGGCTGCAAGACCCGGCCGTCTTGGCCCGCTGCGAAGCGAACGAAAGATCCTTCCGCGAGGCCGTGATGAAAAATCCGCAATTGCGGAAAGCGTGCGGCGACGCCTGGGAGGACGTGGAAAAATCGCTCGCGGCGTGGGATGCGATCTACGACGAATACGACATGCTCGAGCGCGGCTCGGGCTTTCACAGCCGCTTGTTTGGCATCGCCCGGACGCTGGTGCGCCTGACCGCCGAAACGCCCAAGCCCAACGCCGGGCGGCTTCGCGAATACCGCGAGTCGAACCTCGATTCGCTCAAACAGGGCCTGTTCTCCACGGCGCCGATCTATAAAGACCTCGAAACCGTGCAACTTGCCGACTCGCTCGGCGCGCTCGTCGAAACTTTGGGCTTCGATAATCCCACGGTGCAAAAGGTTCTTGCGGGCAAGTCGCCCAAGGCCCGCGCGGCCGAGTTGATCGCCGGCACTCGTCTCGACGACGTGGCCGTGCGGAAGAATCTGGCCGCAGGCGGCCTCGCGGCCGTCGAGGCGTCGGACGATCCGCTCATCCAACTGGCGCTCTCGCTCGATCCGGCGGCACGGGAGGTTCGGAAGGTTTACGAGCAGAAGGTCGAGGAGCCGCAGCGCGAAGCCTACGCCAAAATCGCCAACGCCCGCTTCGCCCTCTACGGCACCGATTCCTACCCCGACGCCACCTTCACGCTTCGCCTGGCCTTCGGCACGGTGAAGGGCTATAAAGTCGGAAACGAAGTCATACCGCCGTGGACGACCTTCGCCGGCCTGTACGAGCGCGCCGCCGAGCACGATAACCAGCCGCCGTTCCATCTGGACGAGCGCTGGTTCCAGCGGAAATCGAAGTTGAACCTGAATACGCCCTTCAACTTCATCTGCACGGCCGACGTGATCGGCGGCAATTCGGGCAGCCCGGTCATCGACCGCAACGCCGAAATCGTGGGCCTGGTGTTCGACGGCAACCTCGATTCGCTGCTCTGGGACTTCGTCTTCGACGACGCCCAAGCCCGCACTTTGGCGGTTCACAGCGCCGCGATTATCGAAGCGTTGCGGAAAGTCTATGATGCCGACGAACTGGCCGACGAAATGCTGGGAAAGCAATAGTGGGCAGTGGTCGATAGCCAGTGGGAGGAAAAGTTGGAAGGGATTTGCTCATTACCTTATCAGCAAACTTTGCTCATGTTCGCCATTTATGCGAAGCTGGGTAAAATGTATCGAGCTTTCCGGCCTTTTTTTCTATGTTAACCCGTCAACTGACCTTGCATTCAAGGCAGCCGGTGTGGTAGATTGGTTTGCCGCTCATTAGGTAGGACAGGTTTCCAGCCTGTCTCGAAATGGCTCGTAGGTTATGCTTTAGCATAACTTTTTGATTGTTCCTCAAAGTGTTATGCTGAAGCATAACCTACCAATTATCGCGTTGGAATGGACAGTTTAGAAACCTGTCCTACGAAGAGGAAAGGAATCCGCATCATGCAGGCGACGCTTGCCGAACTGGCCGCGCTGGTGGAAGGAAAACTCGTCGGCGACGGCAACGTGATTGTCGAAGGTGCGGCTTCGCTACGCGACGCGCAGACCGGGCAGATTACGCTTATCGACGGCGACGACAAGAACAACCAACTCAAGGCGTGTCCCGCAGCGGCCGTCATCGCGCCGAAAAGTTTTTCACCCAGCGGCCTGCCCGCCATCCTGGTCGATGACGTGCATCGGGCGTTCGCGATCATCATCCTCAAGTTCCATCCGCAGCGGACGACGCCGCGGATCGGCGTCAGCCCGCTGGCGTCCGTCAGTCCGACGGCCAAGATCGGCGAGAACGTCGATATCCATCCTTTCGCCACCATCGGCGACGACGTGGCGATCGAATCCGGCTCAACCATCCACGGCGGCGCGCATATCATGGTCGGCACGCGGATCGGCCGCGACACGACGATCTTCCCCGGCGCGGTGCTTTACGAGGATACGGTCGTCGGTCCGCGCTGCACCATTCACGCCAACGCGGTGCTGGGCGCGTACGGTTTCGGCTACGGTTTCGCCGACGGCCGGCACGTGCTTTCGGCCCAGTTGGGCAACGTGATTTTGGAGGCCGACGTGGAGATCGGCGCTTGCACGACCATCGACCGCGGCACCTACGGCCCGACGGTCATCGGCGAGGGGACCAAGATCGACGACCACGTGATGATCGCCCACAATTGCCGCATCGGCCGGCACAACATGCTCTGCTCGCAGGTGGGCATCGCCGGCAGCACCACCACCGGCGATTACGTGGTGATGGCCGGCCAGGTCGGCGTGCGGGACCACGTCCACATCGGCGCGAAGGCGGTGCTGGGGGCGATGGCCGGCATTACCAACGACGTGCCCGACGGCTCCCGCATGATCGGCATCCCCGCCACGCCGGAACGCGATCAAAAACTCAAGCAGGCCGCCTTCAGCAAATTGCCCGAAATGCGCCGCGAACTGAAAAAGCTGCAACGATTGGCGGAAAAGATCGCCCAAAAAATCGGCATTGAAGAAGGATGCCATTTCAGCGATGAAAATGGTGAGCAAGAGCCGGATGACCGCCGCGCGGTGGCGTGAGAAAAGGATTAAGTCTCGATAACGACCGTCGGAAGCCAGTTCAAGTCCCGAAGGGACGGTAGCCATTAGCCAGGGGTGTAAACCCCTGGGAGAAGAAAGCACGACAATTCAAAGCCTCGAAGAGGCGACAGTTACGCCGAAACTTGAACTACTGCCGCCCTTTCAGGGCTGAAAATTCTACTCTTCTCCTGTTCCAGGGGTTTACACCCCTGGCTAATGACTACCGTCCCTTCGGGACTGAACAACACGATCATCCAAATTCGAGATTATCAGTGGAAATCAGTGAAAATTAGTGTTCCCTTTCCGAAAAACATCGGAACACTAATCGCCGCTGATAACCACTGATGGATATTTCATATAACCCCTATAATGAGAAAATAGGTTGCAAAATCATTTTCCGGGGTGTTCCATGGATATTCAACAATGCATCGTTACCGATCCCGGTATCTGTGGCGGCGAACCTGTATTCCTGGGCACGCGAGTCCCCTTGCGCACGGTCTTGGCCAGTTTGGCCGAAGGCGATGAAGCGGCGGATATTCTCCGCAGCTTTCCCACGCTCACCACCGAGCACGTCCGCGCCGCCATTTCCTTCGCGGCGGCGGCCGTAGATGATATGCCTTATGCCGGATAATAGTTGCACGGTGTTGTTAAAACTTGAGGTGCCAATTTGGCACCTCAAGTTTTCGGCGCCCCCACATTGGATTTTTTCAGGGATGAAATAACAATGGCCGAAAAGCACACGAATTTGATCCCGGTAGAGCGAATCGAAGGAGTTATATTATTGATTCGCGATCAAAAGGTGATATTGGATAGCGATCTTGCGGAAATGTACGGCGTGGAAACTAAAGTACTTGTGCGTGCAGTCAAACGCCATACCGCACGTTTTCCAGATGATTTTATGTTTCAACTTTCCAATGAGGAATTTGAAAACTTGAGGTGCCAATTTGGAATCTCAAGTTCTTGGGGTGGTCGTCGTCACGCTCCTTATGCCTTTACCGAGCAAGGTGTAGCCATGTTATCCGGCATATTGAATAGCCCGCGGGCAGTGGCAGTAAATGTCGAAATTATGCGGACTTTCGTGAAACTTCGACGGATGCTGGCCTCAAATGTGGAGTTAGCCCGAAAACTCGATGCCCTCGAAAGAAAATACGACTCACAATTCAAGGTTGTGTTTGACGCGATTAGACAACTGATGATCCCTCCCGATAACAAAGCCAAACGACGCATTGGATTTGGCTGATACATTGAGGTCAATCAATAGCCAGACAATTACTGCCCGCGAGAACGATCCAGGTATGATTACGCAGGGTGTTACTATGGAAGAAATGATTTCGGTGGCCGATGTCGCGAAGCAGCTTGGGAAAATAAAACAGTCGGTCTTTAAGGTCATAAAACGTCTTGAGATTAACGTGATGAAACGACGTGCCGGCGGCAACCAACTTGCAGCTTATGTCACGCAATCCGATTTCAACCGAATCAAGGCCGAAATCGCTGCAAGAGAAAAGCGGACTCGATCTGATTGCGTAAGCGTGGAAGAGGATGATGGCTTTATCTCGGCAGAGCAAGGCGTATTTTATTTAGTTCAACTAGAATCTGATCACGATGCCGGTCGCTTTAAGGTCGGTTTTGCAGCGAATATGCCAGATCGCTTGAGGCAATTGCGCTGTTCTGCGCCTTTTGCCACTGTATTGAAAACATAGCCCTGCCGCAGGCTATGGGAAAAAACTGCAATAGACTGCGTAACATCAGGATGTGAAAAGCTCCATACCGAAGTGTTTCGGACGGACTCTGTTGCGGATGTCGCTGCCAAATGCGAACAGTTCTTTGGGCAAATGCCCACGTTAATGGCAAATTCGAATCGAACAGGATGCAAAGATTTATGAACGCTTTATCCCCAAATCCCAAGCGCATCGGCATCATGGCGGGCTGGGGGCGGTATCCGCTGGTGATCGCCGAGGCGCTGAAGAAGCAGGGGTACGAGACGTATTGCCTGGGCGTGGTCGATCATGCGGACCCGAAACTGGCCGAGATCTGCCACGAGTTCCAGTGGAGCGGGCTGGCGAAGTTCGGTAGCGCGATCCGCTACTTCAAACGCCGCGGCGTGACCGAAGCGATGATGGCCGGCAAAATTTTCAAAGTGCGATTGTTCGGCCGGTTTGCTTGGATTCGCCATTTGCCCGACTTGCGGACAATCCGCATGTTCATCCCGTTTTTTTGGACCCGGCAGAAAGATTGTCGCGACGACACGCTGTTGACGGCGGTCGTCGATGAATTCGCCGCGGAGGGTATCCGCTTGTCCGTCCCCACCGATTATGCCCCGGAACTGCTGGTGAAGCCCGGCCAACTCACGCGCCGCGGGCCGAGCTTCGCGCAGCAAAAGGATATCGAGTTCGGCTGGCGGATGGCTAAGGAGATGGGCCGGTTGGACATCGGCCAGAGCGTGGCCGTGAAGAACCAGGCCGTGCTGGCCGTCGAAGCCGTCGAAGGGACCGACCAGAACATCCGCCGCGCGGGCACGCTCTGCAAAGCCGGACGGTTCACCGTGGTGAAGGTGGCCAAGCCGCAGCAGGACATGCGATTCGACGTGCCCACCATCGGCGTCGGCACGCTCGAAACCATGCTCGAAGCCGGCGGTGAGGTGCTGGCCGTCGAGGCGGGCAAGACCATCCTCCTTGACCAGAAAGAGGTCGTCGATTTCGCCGACCGCCATAAAATGGTGATCGTGTCGCTGATGGATTCGGAGGTCGGTTTGCCTTCCACGACGAAATGAGATACTATTGATGTAGGACAGGTTTCCAACCTGTCCCGTGATGACAGGGTAAAAAGCCGTATAGATTCTTTTGACAGGTTGGAAACCTGTCCTACGGAGCGATCATGCGAACGATGAACCGAGGCATAGCGAAAGCGCTCGTCTGGCTGGCGGCCGCGCTCATGCCCTGGGATTTGTCGTTCGTCTTCGCCTGCTCGTGCGACGGCGGAACGAGCGGGAACAATTCGTCGAAGGGCTGCTGCGGCACGGCGAGTTGCACCTGCCATCAGAAGGCAAAACCGGCGAAGCGTACTTGCTGCTCCGGCAAGAAAGCGACGCTTCGAACATCGGCCGCTCGATCGGGCAAAGTCGGCGACGTAACCTGCACGTGCCGCACGAAAAACCAGCCCCAGCCGCAAACGCCGCCCAACGATTCGCGGCATCAAAAAGAGCAGCTTGGCGCCGTGCCCACAAGCGCGATTGCTCCCTCGGCCATTCCGCCGGCCGATTCCGCTTGTGCATCCGCCGCCGGCTTTGCCGTCAATCCTCTCTCCGCCCTCGAACGCTGCGGCGCGCTCTGCCGATTTCTGATCTGATTCTTTTTCTTGAAGAATGATTCCGCGCGCCGAAGGCGCCGTTGTGCCGTAGGTTATGCTTTAGCATAACATACAATCCGTAACGCTTCGTTATGCTAAAGCATAACCTACGGACTTGCGATCCATAAAAAACCGTTTTCCAAAGGAGTTTTATCATGTTGAAATCGCGTACTGTCGCTGGAATGTGCTTGTTTGCCGCAATGGCTATTTTCGCGGGCTGCGCGAAGGAGCCGCCGAAAGCGCCGCCGCCCGAACCGAAGGCGGATGAGCAAAAGAGCGAGGCTGCTCCGGCCGAAACCGCAGCCGCCGAGATCTCGGAGGGCTTGAAGGAGCTTAATCCCGAAGACCTCGCCGCCGCGCAAAAGCAGAAGATTTGTCCCGTCACCGGCGAAGCGCTCGGTTCGATGGGCAAGCCCTACAAAGTAACCGTCAAGGATCAAACGGTGTTCCTCTGCTGCGAGCACTGCGAGGAAGCCATCAAGAAAGATCCGGATAAATACTTGGCGAAGTTGAAGAAGGGGGAATAGGGAGCAGGGGATAGGATGCAGGGGACAGGTTACAGGGAACAGGGGATGGGGATAAGTTCGACGTGCATAGTACGGAGTACCATGTTGCGAATCGCGCACTTAAGACCTAAAAGCATATCCCTGTCCCCTGTAACCTGTCCCCTGTCCCCTCGCCCCACGCACCGCGACCACTGGTCGCGGCTTTACGGGAACACAATCATGACGCGCATGCAAAAATTCCTCATGGTCCTCAAGGTGATCGAAGTGCGGCTGCGGTTCATCGCCGTGCTGGTGGTTACGTTTTTGGCGATCGTGTATTGGGACACGCTCGCGAACTACTGGGACAAATGGATGCGCCCTGCCGCGGCGGAGTCCACCGGGATACTCAAGGGCGAGGAATACTTCTGCCCGATGGACCCGGGGGTCATCCGCGACCGGCCCGATCCCGGCGGCAAAACGCCGCAATGTCCCATCTGCGGCATGCCGCTCTCGCTCCGCAAAAAGGGCGCGGTGGAGCCGCTGCCGCCGGGCGTTACCGGCCGCGTGCAGCTTTCGCCCCAGCGCGTGCAGCTTGCCGGCGTGCAAACGGTCGAGGTCGCCTACCGGCCCATGATCCTGAGAATCGTGGCCGTGGGCAGCGTGGCCTACGACGAGAGCCGGCTCTCGCAGGTCGTCAGCCGGGTGGGCGGATACGTCGAAAAGCTTCACGTCGATCGCACGTTCGTGCCCGTCGAAAAAGACCAGCCGCTGGTCGAAATCTACAGCCCCGAGTTGTACTCGACCTTGCTGGAATTGCAGACGGCTTCGCGCCGCGGGGCGAAAGATAGTTTCGCGCAACACGCCCGAGAGCGGCTGAAACTGTTCGGCGTGGAGGATGCGGATATCGATGCGATCATCACCTCCGGAAAAGTTCTGCCGACTCTGGTTCTCCGCGCCCCGCGCGGCGGGCAGGTCATCGGCAAGCCGATCGTGCTGGGCATGAAGGTCGAGGCGGGCATGATACTCGTCGAGATCGCCGATCTCTCCGCGGTCTGGATCGAAGCCGACGTGTTCGAGAAGGACATCGGCAATTTGCACCTGGGCCAAGCGATTGAGGCGACGGTCGAAGCCGCGCCCGGCAAAACCTTCGCCGGCAAAATCGCCGCCATCTATTCGCGGCTCAACACCGACACCCGCACCAATCGCGTGCGGTTCGAGGTGCAAAACGACTCCGGCGAATTGCGGCCCGGCATGTTCGCCACGGTGCGGATCGACGCGCCGATCACGGCCCTCAAGGCTTTCGAAAAAATCGCGAAAGACGGTCGAGTTCCTGCCGTGCCCGAGACCGCCGTCATCGACACCGGCGCGGAGAAGATCGTCTATATCGAACGCAAGCCGGGCGTTTTCGAAGGCGTGCAAGTGGAACTCGGTCCGCAAATCGACGGGTATTATCCGGTCCTGAAAGGATTGGCGGCGGGTGAAAAGATCGTCGCCGCCGGATCGTTCCTCATCGACGCCGAAACGCGGCTCAAACCCTCGGCGGGCGTGGCCTACACCGGCATGAGCGGCGGACCGAAAGCCGAAAAGCCGCAAACCGTGATATCATCGACAACCGTCGCCGCCGACGTTTCCGACGAAGCCCTGAAAAACATCGAAAAACTGCCGCCGGAAGATCAAAAGCCGGCAAAACAGCAGCGATTATGCCCCATTACGAACCTCCCTCTCGGCTCGATGGGCGTGCCGGTCGCGATCTCGCTCGATGGGCAAAAAGTTTTCCTCTGCTGCGCCGGCTGCATCGAGAAAGCAAAGAAGAACGCGGAGGAGACCTTGAAGAAAATCGCCGAGTTGAAGAAGAAATAAATGTCCTCGTTCCCACGCTCCGCGTGGGAACGCAGTTGCTGGACGCTCCGGCGTTCTGGATTTAAGTACAGATATAGACATTGGTTAGCGTTGCAACGACGCAGCAGCATCGGGGAATTGCGTTCCCACGGAGCGTGGGAACGAGGGAAAGTTCCAACACGCTTGTTAGCGAATACTAACCACTAGCCACTGCTCCCTATCCCCTATCCCCTATTCCCTATTCCCTATTCCCTATCCTCTATCCCCTGCCAATGATCGAACGCATCATCGAATTTTCGATTCGCAACCGCTTCGTCGTGATCTTGCTGGCGATCATCACGGCCGTGTGGGGAGTGTATTGCGTCATCCACACACCGGTCGATGCGATCCCCGACCTCTCGGAGAACCAGGTCATCGTCTTCACCGATTGGATGGGACGCAGTTCGCGGGAAATCGAGGACCAAATCACTTATCCGCTGTCGGTGAATTTGCAGGGCCTGGCCGGCGTGAAGACCGTCCGCTCGTCGAGCGAATTCAACTTCTCGATGATCAACGTGATCTTCGAAGACCACGTCGATTTCTATTTCGCCCGGCAGCGGGTGCTGGAACGCCTCGCGCTGGCCAACACGTTTTTGCCGCCGGGCGTAACGCCCTACATGGCCCCCGACGCGACCGCGCTGGGTCAAATCTTCTGGTACACCGTCGAGGGCGAAGGCTACGACCTGGGCCGCCTCCGCGCGATTCAGGATTGGTACGTCCGCTACCAACTCAACTCCGTTCCCGGCGTGGCCCAGGTGGCATCGGTGGGCGGTTTCCCCATCGAATACCAGATCGACGTCGATCCGCGCAAACTCCGCGCCTACGGCGTAACGCTGGGCGAGATTTATTCCGCCGTCGCCCGCTCGAACTCCGCCGTCGGCGGCCGGGTGATCCAGAAGGGGAACGCCGAATATATCGTCCGCGGCGTGGGCTGGATTACCTCGCTCGCGGATATCGAAAACATCGTCGTCAAGACCAATCCCGAGTCGGGCACGCCGGTCTTCGTCTCGAATCTGGCCACGGTCAGCCGCGGCAGCGAGTTCCGCCGCAGCGTGCTGGAAAAAGACGGCAACGAAGTCGTCGGGGGCGTGGTGATGATGCGGCA
The DNA here is from genome assembly GCA_020846145.1 of Pirellulales bacterium. Classification (GTDB taxonomy): domain Bacteria; phylum Planctomycetota; class Planctomycetia; order Pirellulales; family Thermoguttaceae; genus JADLEL01. The sequence continues at coordinate 32,331 of JADLEL010000211.1, forward strand.
CGGCGAAAATCCCCTGGCCGTAACCGAGACAATCAAGAAAAAAATCGAAAAGCTCCAGGCCGGCCTGCCGCCGGGCGTAAAAATCGTCCCCTTTTACGACCGCACGCGGCTCATCCACGGGGCAATCGGCACACTCACCGAAATCCTCACGCACGAGATGATTATCGCCTCGCTGGCGATCCTGCTGATCCTCATGCACTTCCGCAGCGCGCTGGTCATCTGCATCACGCTGCCCATGGCCGTGCTGATCTCGTTCATCATGATGCGCTACTTCGGCATCGCGTCGAACATCATGTCTTTGGCGGGCATCGCGGTGTCGATCGGCATCCTCGTCGATCAGGCGATCGTGATGGTCGAGAACGCCACGCACCATCTCACGCAGCATTTCGGCAAGGAAAAAGTCAAAGGCGACATCCGCGAGTTGGTCATTCCCGCCTGCCGCACGGTGGGTCGGCCGATATTCTTCTCGGTGATGATTATCCTGCTCTCGTTCATTCCGGTCTTTGCACTCACCGGGCAAGAGGGGAAAACGTTCCACCCGTTGGCGTTCACCAAGAGCTTCGCCATGATCGGCGTGGCGATCCTTTCGATCACGCTCGTTCCCGCGATGATCCCCACGTTCATCAAGGGCCGGCTCCGTAGCGAGGAGGAAAGCTGGATTGTCCGCAGCTTGATCGGCATCTACAAGCCGGTCTTGAATTGGGCGATGAATTACCCCAAAACGGTGAACTGGTTCTTCATTGTGCTGCTGGCGCTGGGGTGGCATCTCTCGACGAAACTGGGCCGCGAATACATGCCCGAATTGGACGAAGGCAGCATCCTCGACATGCCCGTCACCGTCCCCCGGGCGAGCGTGAGCCAAGTGGCCGACGACCTCAAGGCCCGCGACGCCGTGCTCCGCCAATTTCCCGAAGTCGAGCAGATCGTCGGCAAGGCGGGTCGGGCCGACACGCCCACCGATCCCTCGCCCATCGAAATGGTCGAGACCGTCATCAACCTGCGGCCGAAAGAATTTTGGCCCAAGCGGAAACTCGAATACAAAGATGCCGAGCGGCAGATCGCGGTCGTCTGGCAGGCGATTGATGATCGAGGATTGATAAAAATCAACCTGTTAAATGTCATTAATCTGCAAAATCTCAATTACGATTCCGTGACGATGAACGTCGTCATGCGTTTCGACGAGGTGATGCGCAATCTTGCGATGCAGCGAATTAGAGAGTTTGAAAAAAACGCCTCCCCTCTCCCTTTGGGAGAGGGGCCGGGGGTGAGGGCTGACGATCTTAAAAAGCTCAACTACGAACTCATCGATCAAGCGGCTGGGGCATTCAACTGGTACTGCCTGGAGGAAATCCGCAAAGAAGCGCTCAACCAAGGGCTGTGGAATGGCGGTCGGAAACTCTCGGACGACGATGAGGCGCTCAAAAAAATCCGCGCGGAACTCGATCCGCCTTTCGCAAAAAAGCTTTTGCTCTGGCGCAAAACCAAGAACGAGATCGTCAAAGAGATGGACAGCGTCATGCAAATGCCCGGTTGGGGGAATATCTGGACGCAGCCGATCATCAATCGCATCAACATGCTTTCCACGGGCATCCGCACGATGATCGGCGTGAAAGTCTATGGCGGCGATTCGAAGAAAATCTATCGCATTGCCCAGGATATCGAGGCGGAGTTGAAAAAGATTCCCGGCGCGGTCGATGTAACCCTCGAACAAACCCACGGCAAAGGCTACCTCGTGATCGAAATCGACCGCCGGAAGGCCGCGCGCTACGGCGTGAATGTGGGCGATATTCAAGACGTGATCGAGGTCGCCCTGGGCGGCAAGCCCATCACCATGACCGTCGAAGGCCGCGAGCGATTCCCCGTCCGCCTGCGCTACGCCCGCGCGTGGCGCGAAGACGAAGAGCAGGTGAAAAACCTGCTGGTGAGCGGCGGTTCCGCGGGCATGGCCGCCGGCACATCGAGCATGAACGTCGGCAGCGCGGGCGGCATGAGCGGCCCCTCGCAGCCCGCGAAAAACGCCGCCGAAAAAACCGTTCCCATGCAAATCCCCTTGAGCGCGGTGGCCGACGTGCGGATCGAGGAAGGCCCGTCGATGATCCGCAGCGAAAACGGCATGTTGTGTTCCTACGTCTATCTCAACGTCCGCGACCGCGACATCATGAGCCTCGTCGAGGAGTGCCAGCGGGTGCTCGACGAGAAAATCAAGCCCCGCCTGCCGCAGGGCATGTACTACGAATTCAGCGGGCAGTTCGAGCATCAAATCCGCGCCCGCCAAACGCTGCAAATCGTCTTTCCCGCCGTCATCGTGCTGATTTTCGTGATCCTCTACCTCACCTACAACGACCTGATGGACGCCGTGCTGATGATGATGGCCGTGCCCGAAGCGCTGGTGGGCGGAATCTTTTTCCTCTGGCTGTTCGACTATAATTTCAGCGTGGCGGTCTGGGTCGGCTTCATCGCCTGTTTCGGCATGGCCACCGAGACCGGCATCATCATGCTGGTCTATTTGCGCGAAGCGATCGAACGCCGCGGCGGATTGGAAAAAATCGGCTCCCTCGAAGAACTTCGCCAGGCCGTGCTCGAAGGCGCGGTCCACCGCCTGCGGCCGAAACTTTTGACCGAAGGCGTGGCCATCGTCGCCCTGGCCCCCATGCTCTGGATGACCGGCGTGGGCCACGAAGTCATCGCCCCGCTGGCCGCTCCCGTCCTCGGCGGGCTGTTGGTCTCCGACGAAGTGGTCGATATCTTCATCCCCGTGCGCTTCTACTGGGTCCGCCGCGCGCGATGGCTGAAATTGCATTCGAAGCCGGATTCAACCACCGCCTAAGGCGTTGCCCGACAATAAGTTGCCGGAATCGTAGTAGGCACACTCCGTGTGCCGTCCGCGAATTACGGCACACGGAGTGTGCCTACTACATAGGAATTCGGTAGTTTATTGTCGGACAGCGC
>JADLEL010000212.1 GCA_020846145.1 Pirellulales bacterium
ATCAGCAGAAACTCGATTGTTGGGTTTCCAACCGCTTGTTCGCCGCTTCCACGAACGGCTATATCGGGATCAATCTCAATAACGCCATCATGTCCGGCAGCGTCGAAATCCCCAATCTTTGGCTCACGGATGGTTTTTCCTTGAACACTCCCGGCTCGAGCAACACCTCGATCGTGAAAGTGTCCGGTCCGGGCGATCTGCAGATCGATGGAAACATTCATTTGAGCAGCCACGCGAGTTGCGATATCTCGATCAACACCGACACCCTGATCAACGTGGCCGGCGCTTTATCCACCAGCAATGTCGGCGTTACCACGACGACCTTGCGGAAACTGGGATCGGGAACGATCATTTTCAACGGAGCCTCTCCCAACACCAGCCCCAACGTTGACTTCGCGCAAAACGTGGCCATCGGCGCGGCCGACAGCGCGTTGACCGCCTTGACCGACGTAGGCTCGATCCGCCTCTACAATGCGGGCGCTTTGGGCCTGGCCGGGAGCGCGTCGGGGTCCTACACGCAGATTCGCGGGGCCAATTACTCCAACGGCCGTTTGGAATTGGCCGGGAACATCGCGCTCGGAGAATACCTGATCCTCAACGGCCGCGGCGGGATGAACAGCCTCAATCCGGCGATCGTGAACTACAGCGGCGACAACTCCGTCGATGGCGCGATGATCGGCACCGCGACCGATGCGGCCTTTTTCAATTTCGGCGCGAACAACACCGGCGAGAAATTGACCGTCATCAACGATTTCAGCGTAACCGCTTCCGGCGACCGCGGCGTGAACTTCGTGGGCGCGGGCGACGGCGAATTCACCGGCAGCATCATGGGCACCGGGACCAATGCGTCCGTCTCCCTGGGCAAATACGGCGCGGGCACGCTCACGCTTTCGGGTTCCGCGAACGACCGCATCGGGCACGTACTGGTCCGCCAAGGCGCCTTGATACTCGGCGCGAGCAGCGGATTTACCTTTAGTTCGCTTGCCCACGGTTCGATTGCATCCCTACCTTCCACCATTCAGGTCGATAGCGGAACGACACTGGACGCATCGCCGTTGCCGAGCGGTCTTAGCGTCAGCACCGTCGTGCAAGGGCACGGAAACGTCCTCGGCACGCTGGTCGCCAACGCCAACGGCGGCATGAAGGTCAAGCCCGGCGATCTCGCCACGGCGGACCCGGCTTATCCGGCGGCGATCGCCAGTCTCGACGCCGCCGTCGGCACGCTGACCGTAGGCAACCTCGACATGTCCACCACCATCACCGGCACGGGCGGGAATCCGGAGATGGTTTGGGATTTGGCCGCTCTTTCGACCGCCAATCCCGGCACCGACTTCGATCGGCTCTCCGTCGGGAATCTGACCCTGGGCGGCGCTTCGACTCTGAACTTGAACTTCAGCCTTCTGCCCGCGGCCATGCGGCCTAACGCAGTGGCCCCCGATTTATTTTGGACTTCCAATCATAGTTGGAAGATCATCGATGCCGCCGCCAACGCCGGCGGCACGAATTTCGCCGGCTATCTCAATAACTTGGTCACCGCCGGCCAATTCACCACCTCGGTGGGCGCGGGCGCCGACGCGGGCGACATCTTCCTCGATTACACCGTCATCCCCTACGACGAGTTGACGTGGGTCGGCGGCGCCAACGGCAACGCCTGGGACAACAACGGCACGGCCAATTGGCATAAGGACGGCGTGCCGCCCTTGGTGAAGTTCACCGTTCTCGATCAGGTTACCTTCAACGACGGCGGTTCCAACAGCCCCGCCGTGAACGTCGCCGAGGACCTAACCTCCGGAACGATCACCTTCGACAACTCGACGAAGGATTACGCCTTGACCGGTCCGGGCGCGATCCTCGGCGGCGCCGCGCTCTTGAAAAACGGCACGGGCAAGGCGACCATCGCCAACTCCGGGATCAACGCCTTCACCGGCGCCATCGCCGTCAATAGCGGCACTTTGCAAGTGGGAGCGGGCGGAACCGTCGGCAATCTGGGACCGGGCGAAATCACCCTCGCCGCGAGCGGCGCCTTGACCTATAACCGCAGCGACGACGTTACCCTGGCGAATACGCTCCTCGGCGCGGGGAATCTGCGGCACGAAGGCGCGGGCATTCTCACCCTGACGGGCGCGAATGCCTCCTTCGCCGGGACCGTTACCGTCGCTTCCGGTACGCTAAAAGCCGGCATCGCCAATGCGTTGGGCGGCGCATCCGCCACCGCCGCCGTCGCCGACGGCGCAACGCTCGACGTCAACGCCCTGAACCTCGGAAGCGTTCAAGTGCATGCCAAGGGAGCGGGCGCGGGCGGGGTGGGCGCAATCGTCAACTCCAGCGCCACCACGCAAAACAACGCCTTGAAAACCATCGTTGCCGACGGCGATTTCGCGGTCGGCGGCACGGGACGCTGGGCGGTGTCCGGCGGTTCGCTCGCCTCCTCCGTCGGCAATTACAAACTGACGAAGGTCGGCGCCAACACCGTCGCGATCATCGGCTCCGCCGTCTCCGCCGATCTGGGCGACATCGACATTCAGGACGGCACCCTGCAATTCGAAACCGCCTCGACGATGGGCAACGCCGCGAAAACGGTAACCATCGGCCCCCTCGGCGCTTTGGGATTCTATAACGTAACCAATCCCCAAAATAAAGTGCTCGTTTCCAACGCGGGCCGCATCACCACGACCGGCAACAACACTTTCAGCGGCCCGATGACGCTCGACGCCGGCACCCTGGTTCAAGTCAACTCCGGAACCTTTACCGCCACCAATGCGATTACCGGAACCGGCTTCGAAAAAACCGGCGCCGGAACTTTCGCCGTAACCGCCGATAACGATTCGTTCACCGGCGCCGTCACCATCGCCGCCGGCGCGATCACCATCGGCAGCGGCGGCGCGACCGGCTCGCTCGGATCGGCGGCGATCGCGAACAATGCCGCGTTGAACTTCAATCGCAACGCCGCCTACGCTCCGGCCAACGTGATTAGCGGCACGGGCGGGGTCAATTTCCAGAACCGCTACGCCGTCGTTACGCTCGACCACGATAACTCTTACACCGGCGACAACACGCTCTATAGCGGGACCGTAATTCTCAAGACCGACAAGGGATTGGGCAGCGACGGCATTACGACCGGCACGACCCACATCCGCACCGGCACCGATGCCGTGCGAAACGGCCGGCTGGCGCTCAATCCCAACGCCGGCGTCGATCTCACCATCGACGAAAACTTCACCACCAGCGGTTCCGGCGGCTATCCGTTCGATTACCGCGGGCCGGGCATCATCGACAACCTCGCCGGCAACAACACCATCACCGGCAACATTACCACCCAATCCCTCGGCGGGCCGTCGCTCATCGCCGTCTCCGGCGGAACGCTCGCCCTGAACGGCGTTATTACCAATGCCGCTTCCCGCCGGGCGATTGTTTTCGGCGGCGGCGGCAACGGCATCGTCAACGGCACGATCGCCGATACCAACGTCATCGACGTGGAAAAGGCCGGAACCGGCACCTGGACGTTCACCAACGGCAATACCTACACCGGAAACACCACCGTGCATGGCGGCACGCTGGCGTTCTCCGGTTCGGGCAACATTTCGGGTTCGAACGCGATTATCGTGAAATCCGCGGCGGTCCTCGATCTCACTCCCTTATCCTCGCCGGACCTCTACTTCTCGTACGGCACGACTTCCGGAACGCAAAGCGTGATCGGCGTCGGCACGATCAAAGGCAACGTTTATGCCCAATCCTTCACGAATGTACTCTCGCCCAGCGGCGGCGGCGCGCTGCCGGTCAATTTGCCCGGCGGCACGATGTCCATCACCGGCAATCTCACGCTCGGCGCCACCGAAACCCTGCAATTCAAATTGACGAATAACGTCGCCGGCGCGCTGAACGATAAAATCGTCGTGGGCGGCGATTTGAATATGAACTCCGGTTGGACCAACGTATCGATCATTCCCAACGGCGCTCTTACAGCGGGAACCTATACCTTGCTCAGCGCCGCCTCGGCTTCCAATACCGGAAGCTTTTCCCTGCCCGCGAACAACACCCGTTACGGCATGACGCTCGACAACGCCACCGATCCCAAAAAGCTGCTGCTCGCGGTCACCGGCGCGAACGCCAGTTTGACGTGGAACGGCGGCACGGCGGGCACGTGGGATGTGAAGACCACTTCCAATTGGCTCAACGGCGGCTCTGACGACATGTTCTATCAAGGCGACGCGGTGACTTTCGGTACGCCCGGCGATGCCGCGCCTACCGTCGCGACGCTGAGTACCACCGTTTACCCGGCCTCGATCGCCGTGAACTCTTCGCAGGATTACACGATCGGCGGCGCCGGCAAAATCTCCAGCGGCGCGTCCATCCTCAAGCAGGGAACGGGCACGCTCACCGTGAGCAACTCCGGCGGCAATGATTATACCGGCGGCGTAACGATCTTGGGCGGCACGTTCAAGATGGGCACGGCCGACGCCTTAGGTTCGATCTACGACGGCTCGTTGACCATCAACGGCGGAACGCTGGACATCAACGGCCTAGCGCTCGCATATCGTTCGATCGCCCACGTGCAAGGCGCGGGAGCCGGCGGCGCCGGCGCCATCGTCAACCACGGCGCTTCGCGCACCGAAGTGGGAGAGTGCGATCTGGCCTATATCGAACTCGACGGAAACACCACGTTCGGCGGCTCCGGCAACTGGATCCTCGACGGGCAAACCTATTTCATCTTCTCCACGCCTTACCTGCACGGCAACGGCTTCGCGCTCGCGAAAACCGGCGCGAACACCGTATCCCTGCGAAACATGGGCAATACCAACCTCGGCAGCGTCAACATCAATCAAGGCGCGCTGTTGCTCCTCGGCGATACCACGTTGGGTGCGACCGGCACGGTTTCCATTACCGACGGCGCCTCGCTGATCTTGAACAACAGCACCGCGGCGCATACGAAACCTTTGGCGATCGGCGGCACCGGCGGAACGATCAACAACGCCGCCGGCAACAACGCCGTAAGCGCGAACGCCACGCTGAATAGCCTGTTGACCGTGCTTGCGGCCAACGGCACGACCCTTACTCTGAGCGGCAACCTCTCGGGCGGCGGCGGACTGACCAAAGACCAGCCCGGCACGTTGATCCTGAGCGGAAATGATAGCTATCTGGGAGACACCACGATCGCGGCCGGCACGCTGGAACTCGGCGCAACCGGACAGATCACCGGCTCGAACATCGTCAACAACGCCGCATTTCGCGTCAACGGCGGCACGCACGCGGTCGGAACCATTACCGGAACCGGCTCGACGACCGTGCTCGCCTCGACCACCCTCACCGCGGCATCGATCGTGCAGAATTCGCTGTCGATCGGCGCTTCCGCGGCGATGGCCGGCGTATCGGCCGTCCCGGAGCCGAGCACCTGGCTGCTGCTGCTGATCGGATTGTTCGGCTGGCTTGGTTGGCGACATTGTCGCAAAGGAAGCATGATTCGATAACTTGTTTTTTTGTAGGACAGGTTTCCAACCTGTCGTCGGAGGCAAAGCAATTTATTCGCGCGCGTCCCATGACAGGTTAGGAAACCTGTCCTACAATTTCGTCGCGGCGGACGGGCGTCTCGAACGCCCCTTCGCCCGGCGAGTTCGATTACTGTTTTTCGTATGATCGAAGGAATATGTCATGAAACGGAATCCGTTATTTCTCGACGTTCGCGGCCGCACCGGCTTCACCCTGGTGGAGTTGCTGGTGGTCATCGCCATTATCGGCATCCTGATCGCCTTGCTCCTGCCGGCGATCCAGTCCGCCCGCGAGGCCTCCCGGCGCATGCACTGCACCAACAATCTCAAGCAGTTCGGACTCGGAATCTTGAGTTATGAAAACGCCTTCAAATTCTTTCCCGCGGGCCGCGTCGGCTGCGACGGCAGCGGCGGCACGCTGTGCGGCAATAATCCCGCGACCAGGCACGTCGGCACCAGCGCCTTCATCTTGTTGCTGCCGTATATCGAACAGAAGTCGCTCTATCAGATGGTCGATTTCACGACCGGCATAAACATCATCGATTACCCGACGTTGAATGCGCGAAATCTGGCCGTAGCGCAGCAGCGGCCGTCGGTGCTCATCTGTCCCAGCGACACCGCGAAACCCATGGATTACGGCAATCCCGGCTGGGCGACGACCAGTTATGGCTTGATGTTCGGAAAGAACGGACCGCCCTCCATCGGAGCTGATGTAAAATACGAAAACAACGGAATGTTCTTTTATCGTTCGAAGATCACCATCAGGGAAATCATCGACGGTCTCTCGCGAACCCTGTTCCTCGGCGAGGTTTACGACGGGCATTTGCCCGAAGTTTCCGCGGGTTGGGTGTACGCCGCGCGGCACGGCTTGTTCCGCTCGACGGTCAACCCCTTGAACACGAAGCCGGGAACGGGTATCGTTTACAATGGCTTGAACGGCGCCTTCGGCAGCCGCCACGCCAACGGCGCGAACTTCCTTTACGGCGACGGCCGCGTGGATTTCATGGACGAAAACATCGACATCGACGTTTATCGGGCACGTTCGACCCGCGCCCTCCGCGATTGAACGGCGACGATTCACTATCCCTTAACGAGCCTATGGAGTTTGTCGTGCCCTTACCGCGTCTTTCCTTCCCAATCGCTTTGTGCGCCGGCTTGCTGCTTGCCGCCGGTTGCGGCGACGGCCGGCCGAAGCGGGTCCCCGTTTCCGGCCGCGTAACCATCGACGGCAAGCCGCTGGAATACGGCTTCGTGCAGGTGATGCCCAAGGGAAACCGCCCCGCCTCCGGCCAATTGGACTCCCAAGGCCGCTTCTCCCTGACCACCTTCGACGATCGCGACGGTTGCGTGTTGGGCAAGCATCCCGTGGTGGTAATTCCCAATAAATCGTTGAATGCAACGACCATGAAATGGTTCGCGCCGAAAAAGTACGGCGATCAGAGCACTTCGGGACTGCAACTCGAAGTAACCGGTTCGCGGGACGACGTCGAATTCAAACTCACCTGGGAAGGCAGTGGCCACGCCAAACCCTTCATCGAAAAATCGGCCGCCGGCGAAGGCGACGAACCCCGGCGATAAACGGCCGGCGAATTCGTCTCGCCGCGTTCTTCCCCTCGTCCGACGAGAAATTGCAGGGAGTGGTCCGCGCCGGTTCAAGCCGCTGATTCTCCGCTGCGGCCGACGATCTCGAACGACATCCCACGCATTGAAAAGCCCGTGCGGACGGTTATACTGTTTGAAGCGTTCGCGCCCCGGTCGGGGACTGGTCCATTTTTCGGCGAAATGACGTATTTTGCGGACAAACGGTAGGCCGAAAACATGGACCTGTCCCCTTCCTGCGGCGCGAGGGGGACAGTCCCATTTTCGCGGCGATTAAGCATTTTTACGGCGCCATCATCTTTTGCGCCGCGAAAATAGGGACAGTCCCCTGTGAACGGTTACTGATTGCGTAACGCGAACGGGAAATGGTTCCACGACGAGGGAGTACCCCGATGGCCGAGAATATCGCCCGCATCCTGCAAATTGCCGGCAAAACGTCGGAAATATACGATACTCCGGACGGGACGCGGCTGTTGATGCTCCCCTACGGAGCGCGAGTATTGGGCTTGTTTCCCGCCCGAGGCGGAGATAATTTCTACTGGACGCACCCCGCGCTCGATCGGGCGGAAACGGCCCGGACGCTCTTCTCCCAAGAAATCTGGCACAACACCGGCGGCGACCGCACCTGGATCGCCCCCGAGTTGGACGTCAACTATGCCGACGCCGATTTCGAGCGTTATTGCCAGCCGCGGCAACTCGACAGGGGCGATTTCCGCGTCGAACGCGGCGGCGGCGGATGCCGGCTGTCGCGGGACGTAACCTTGCAACTCAACCGCTCCGGCGGCAACGTCCGCCTGCGGCTGTCGAAATGGTTCGGTCCCGCGCCGAATCCGCTCCGCCACGAGCGCGACGCGGCGGAAGTCCTCGGCGCGGTGGATTACGCCGGCTACGCGCAGCGCATCGCCATGCAATCGCTCGACGATCCCTTCCAGCCTTCGGCCTTGCTGGGCATCTGGAACCTCATTCAACTCCCCGAAGGCGGCGAATTGATCGCGCCGATCTACGCACGGACCGTGCCCCAGCGATGCTTCGGGGACGCGTCCGCCGATCGCGTTGCCGTCGAGGACCGCTGCGTCCGCTTGAATGCCGGCTTTCCCGGTTCGTACAAACTGGCCCTCAAGGCGGCCGCCGCCTGCGGCCGGGTCGGTTACGTTTATCGCCAAGGCGCCGCCCATTCGCTCGTCGTGCGGAATTTCTTCGTGAATCCCTCCGGTCGCTACGTCGATGTCCAGCGGCACGATCTTGAAGATTTCGGCTATGCGGTGCAATTGTGCCGGATCGATGACGCCGTCTTCGGCAGTTATTGCGAATTGGAATATCACGCGCCGGCCTGGGGCGATTTGCCCGATCCCCCGCTGAGCGAGGACGTTTCGCAAGTTTGGGCCTTCCGCGGCCCGCGCGACGCCATCGACGCCGTCGCGTACAAACTGCTCGGCGCGAAATCGTCCCCGCGAGTTTGACGGCGCCCCTCGATTTCGGCTGAATTTTATTTACGGCACTCTTTTATGTCGGGGGCAATCAGAAATAACAACCCTACCCCCGCGAACGCTCGATCCCGAACGGCAATTGCATTTGCGGGTCATTCTCTCCACCGTCGGGCGATAATTCCTTGAAGAGCAGGCTGGGCTGGATATCGGTGTTGTGCTGATATTTGTCGCTCTGGTATGCGGTGTACGGGCCTTTGATATCGTGATAGAAAATCTGGCAGATCGACACCCCGGCGTAGATGCGGACCGGCTGCACGGCGAACATTTCCAGCGTCCAATAGCCGCAAAAGCCCACGTCGCCGAAACCGGCCGTTACGTGCACGAAGAGGCCCAGCCGCCCGATCGACGAGCGGCCCTCGATCATCGGCACCAGGCCGTGCGTTTCGGTCCGCTCGACGGTCCGACCCAAGAAAAGCTGTCCCGGCGTAAGCACCATGCCCTCCGGCGGTATCGAAAGCCGCCGCACGCGGTTCGCCTTTCGCATGTCGAGAATCAATTCCTCATAGACCATCAACTCGTCGTGCAGCGTGAGATTGTAGCTGTTCGGATTCAAACGCGACTCGTCGTACGGATCGATCACGATTTGCGTGCCGAGCAGCCGCTTGATTTCTTGGCCGGAGAGAACCATGAGGGGAAAGGATGAAGGATGAAGGATGAAGGATGAAGGACGCAACTGCTTATCTCATCATTGACCGTTTCCGTTTTTTCCTGTTTGTCATACGCACTTCTTCATTTCCCATTCATCATTCATCATTCATCATTCATCCTTTCCCCTCCACCCCGACCTTGGGACAAATCGCCTCCAGCGGACACTTCCCGCAGGAGGGTTTGCGGGCCGCACAAACTTTCCGGCCGTGTTGAATGAGGCGATGGCTCAAAACGATCCATTCCTTTTTGGGGAATTGATCCATCAGGTCCTGCTCGATTTTCTCGGCCGTTTTTTCTTGCGAAAGTCCCAACCGTTGGCTCAGGCGGGAAACGTGCGTATCGACCACCACGCCCGACGCGATGCCGAAGGCCGTGCCCAAGATGACATTCGCGGTTTTTCGGCCGATGCCGGGCAGATCGACGAGTTTCCCGATATCCTGCGGGATTTGTCCATTATACCTCTCAAGCAGGGTTTCGCAGCAGCCTTGGATGCTTTTCGTCTTGTTGTGGAAAAAACCGGTGCTTTGAATGGCCTTTTCTAGGTCTTTTGGCGGAGCTTCAGCGTAAGCCGCCACATCCTTGTACTTACGGAAAAGCTCCCTGGTAACCAGATTAACGCGTTCGTCGGTGCATTGGGCCGAGAGGATCGTGGCCACTAATAGTTCGAGCGGCGTACTGAAATTTAGGGAACATTTTGCGTCCGGGTAGTGTTTTTTCAGCAGTTGAGACACTTGCCCGGCGAATTTTTTCGCAGCGGCGGAAACGGCCATCGATCGACCTCGGGAGAACCGTGGGAATGGATAAGATTACTTTGCAGCAAATCTTTCTCGAAACGGCTTCATTCTCCCCCTTTGACGACAGTGCTGTCAAGTAGCGCGGCATTGGCCGCAAGCGGGCGGGCTGCGTATAATCCCTTGGCGTCGGAGAATTCGAGATCGCACCGGGGGATCCGCGCATGGTCGTTGAAAAATATTCGCCCGCGTATTTGCGCGGCATCGAGTCGTTCAATCGCGGGGCCTATTTCGACGCCCACGATCGCTTCGAAGAATGCTGGACCGCCGAAGGCCGGCCCGCGCAGGGATTCTTCAAGGGCTTGATTCAAGCGTCGGTGGCGATGCATCATTTCAGCAAGGGCAACCCGGCCGGCGCGGAAAAATTACTGGCGCGTTGCCGCGAGTGTCTCGGTCCCTGCGGTCCCCGACGGCTCGGCCTGGACGTCGAGGCATTATTGGACAAAATGGCGGATTGCATAAACCGCCCGGCGGTCGATTCGCCGATTTCACCGGATTTCGATCCCCGCCGCGGCCCGCAAATTGAACTCGATCCGCCCGACTTCGCATTATCGGAATAATCGTTACGCACCCGCGATCAAGCCAATTTCGTGGTAGGATTGGAGAAACTTCGCAACACGAGCATTCGCATGTCGGCATTCGATCTACAAACATATTCCTTCGAGCAATTTTCGGGCGTCAACCGGTTGTTCCCGCTGCCGAATTTGGTGCTCTTTCCGCACGTCATGCAGCCGCTGCACATTTTCGAGCCGCGCTATCGGGAGATGCTCGAGGACGCCTTGGCGACCGACCGCCTGATCACCATGGCCTTGCTCGCCGAAGGCTGGGAAAGCAATTACGAAGGCCGTCCGCCGATTCGCTCGATGGCTTGCCTGGGGCGCATCACCACGCACTTCCGCCTGGCCGACGGAACCTACAACGTCCTGCTCTTGGGATTGCGGCGGGTGAGAATCGTCCGCGAACTCGAGCCGAAGCGCGCGTTCCGCGAAGCGCAACTGGAATTATGCGAGGATTTTTATCCGCCGCAAGAAGCGCCGCGGCACAGCGCGCTGCAGCGCCAACTCCGCGAATCGCTCGTGCAACTCCTGCCGCTGTTGCCCGACGTCCACGAGCAACTCGACCAACTTTTGGAAAACGACGTCTCGCTCGGCATGTTGACCGACGTGCTCGGCTATACGCTCGACGTCGATCTGAGGGAAAAACAAGCGCTGCTCGAAGAAACCAACGTCTATGACCGGGCCGAAATGCTCCTGGGACATTTGTCGGTCCTCTCCGGCAACCTCGCCGGCGAGCGGGCCGAGGACAAATTTCCGCCGTCGTTCAGCGCGAATTGACTTTTCCTCCTCTTGCGCCGGAGCCGCAGTCCGTGATCGTTCAGCCCGGAACCAACGGCGACGGCGGGCGGTGCGTTTATCCCCCTCGCCGTCGCCCTTGGTTCCGGGCCAAACGATTCATGATCCCCCGCCTTGACCATCCCCCCGATGATTGTTTAGGATGGGTAGGGAACTTCCCCGTTAGGTCGAATCATGACAATGCCTTCCAACTCGAACGATATTACCCGCGGCAGTCTGCAAAGCGAACTCGAAGATTTTTCGAACGGACAGGACCGCGGTTTCACGCAAGCCGTCGATCAGGACCGAATTCGCCGCGCCGTGCGGGAAATACTTTTCGCCATCGGCGAAAATCCTGACCGCGAAGGTCTTAGGGAAACGCCGGCCCGCGTCGCCCGCATGTACGCCGAATTGTTCGGCGGCCTGCACGTCGATCCGCGCCAGCACGCGCGCAAATTTTTCGGCGAAACCTGCGACGAGGTGGTGCTCGTCCGCGACATCAGTTTCACCAGCATGTGCGAGCACCACATGCTCCCCTTCATGGGCGTGGCGCACGTGGCGTATTTGCCCAACCATCGCGTCATCGGCTTGAGCAAACTCGCGCGGGTCGTCGATGAATTCGCCCGCCGCCCGCAAGTCCAGGAACGGATGACCGAGCAAATCGCCAATCTTCTGGAAGAGGAATTGCAGGCCAAGGGCGTGGGCGTGGTGATCGAAGCGGTGCATACCTGCATGACCATCCGCGGCGTCCGAAAACCCGGCTCGCTCTGCGTAACTTCGGCCATGAAGGGCTGTTTCCGCAACAAGCCCTCCACCCGCGCCGAACTGATGACGCTGATTTACGGAAACCATCGGCAGTAAAATAATGATGAAGTATGAATGATGAATGATGAATTAAGCGAATAAGAACACTTCTTGTAATTCATCATTTACCATTCATCATTCATCATTCATCATTCATCATTCATCATTCCCCCATGCCCCGTCTCGATCAACAGCGCGAACGCCTTCAGGATGATTTGCGGGGATTGGTCTCCGGCGAGGTGCGTTGCGACGATCTCTTCCTGCAGCTTCACGCGGGCGATGCGAGCATCTATGAAATCCGCCCGCAGGCCGTCATTCGACCGTACCATGCGGCCGACGTCTCCGCCTGCGTCCGCTACGCCCGCGAAAAACGCCTGCCCATTCATGCCCGCGGCGCCGGCACCGGCTCGGCGGGCGAATCGCTGGGAGCGGGCATCGTCGTCGATTTTTCCAAATTCCTCCGCCGCATCGCCCGCATCGACGGCGAAAAGGCCCGCGTGCAGCCGGGGATGGCCCTGGAACGCTTCAACGCGCAAATCCATCCCACCGGCCGCCTCTTCGGACCCGATCCGGGCCACGGCGAAGTAACGACCCTCGGCGGATTGATCGGCCGCGATTCCGCCGGCAGCCGCTGGTTGAAGTACGGCTCCCCCGGCGATCACCTTCTCAGCCTGCAAGTCGTGCTCGCCGACGGCGAGATACTCGAACTCGGCCGCGAGCCGCTGCTGGACGGCCAAAGCGCCAGCACCATCCCCCGCAAAAAAGACTTGATCGACCGCTTGGCCGCCTTGCTTCGCGATCGCGCGGAAGTCATCCGCAGCCACCGGCCCCAAGGCCCCCTGAAGCGCTGCGGCTACCATCTCGACGGCGTCTTGGGCGAAGATTATCTCGACGCGGCGCGTTTATTGGCCGGTTCGGAAGGCACGCTGGCGCTGGTCACCGAAGCCACGCTGGCCACGCAGCCGTTGCCCGGCCCGCGCGGAGTAACTCTGCTGCTGTTCGAGAGCTTGGAGAAAGCCGCACGCACGGTGCGGGAAATTTTGCCCTGGAAACCGACGGCCTGCGAATTGATGGACCGCCGGCATCTGAGCCTTGCCCGCGAAAGCGAGGTCCGCTTCGATCTGCTGGTTCCCGCCGAAGCCGAAGCGGTGCTGCTGGTCGAGCAGGAATGCGACGATCCGCTCGCGCTGCACGATCGCTTGCGCGCGATGGCCGCCGAGATTTGCCAGGATAAACGGCTGGCGTTCGGCGCGCGGCAGGCCTTCGAACCCGACGAAAGCGAACTGTTTTGGCATCTGGTCGATCGCATTCGCCCCGCAATCTACCGGCTCAAAGGGCCGGAACGTCCGCTGCCGGTGATCGACGATTTGACCGCGCCGCCGGAAATTCTTCCCGAATTCCTGGTCCGCGTGCAAAACGTCCTCAAAAAGCATCAGGTTACCGCCTCGCTGTTCGCGCACGCCGGCCAGGGGCAAATCCACCTGCGGCCGTTTCTCAATCTCCACGATGCGGAAGACGTCGAACGCATGAAGCGCATGGCCGACGACATGTATCGAGAAGTTTTCGACGCCGGCGGCTCCTTTGCCGGCAAGCACGGCTACGGACTGAGCCGCACCGAATTTCTGCGGCAGCAAGCCGGACCGCTGTACGAAGTCTTCGTCGAGATCAAGCGCGTCTTCGATCCCGAAAATCTTTTTAATCCGGGCAAAATCGTCGGCGACGGCACGAGCGCGATCGCGCGGAATTTGTCCCCGCCGATAAAAACCGCTCCGCCGGCCGCCGTTCCCGAACCGCCCGCGCCATCGGGCGCCGCCGAAAATCCGCTGGAATTGCGGAATCTGGTGGAATTGCAGTTGGATTGGGAGCCGGCGGAAGTGATCGACGCCGTCGCGGCCTGCAATCGTTGCGGCTTGTGCCGCACGCAATCGCCCGCCCTGCGGATGTGCCCCCTGTTCCGCATCGAACCGAGCGAGGAAGCCTCGCCGCGGGCGAAAGCGAATCTGCTCCGCGGCGTGCTCGCGGGCGCCGTCGATCTCGGGCAACTCACGAGCGTGGAGTTCAAAGACATCGCCGATCTGTGCGTGCATTGCCACGCCTGCCGTCTGGAATGCCCGGCCGCCGTCGATATCCCCCGCATCATGCGCGAGAGCAAGGGCGCCTACGTGGCGGCCAACGGCCTGACGCTCTCCCAATGGGCGATGACCCGGCTCGACATTTTCGCCGCGCTGGGGAGCGCGGTCGGCCCGTTCGCCAATTGGGCGCTCGGCAATCGGCAGATGCGCTGGCTGATGGAAAAAACGCTGGGCATCGCCCAGGGCCGGAAGTTGCCGCGCGTCGCCGCGCGAAATTTCATGCGCCGCGCCGCGCGGCGGCGGCTCACGCGCCCCGTCCGCCGCAGCGGGCAAAAGGCGCTCTATTTCGTCGATCTCTTCGCCAACTATTTCGATCCGCAGTTGGCCGAGTGCCTCGTCGCCGTGCTCGAACACAACGGCGTGGGCGTTTACGTGCATCCGGACCAAAAACCGGCCGGGATGCCGTCGATCGCCCTGGGCGCGCTCGATCACGCCCGGCTCTTGGCCCATCACAATTCGAAAATACTCGCCGAAGCGGTGCGGCAGGGCTACGCGATCGTCGCCACGGAGCCTTCGGCCGCGCTCTGCCTCAAGCACGAATATCCGCAACTCCTCGGCGACGACGACGACGCGGCGCTCGTCGCCGAAAACAGCAGCGAGGCCTGCTCCTACCTCTGGAAAATGCACACTATGGGAAAATTGCAGTTGGATTTCAAGCCGCTGCATTTCACCCTCGGCTACCACACGCCCTGCCACCTCCGCGCGTTGGACGTCGGCACGCCCGGCAAAAATCTGCTCGGGCTGATTCCGGGTTTGAGAATCCATCATCTCGAAGAAGGCTGCTCCGGCATGGCCGGCACCTACGGGCTGATGAACAAAAACTACCGCCACAGCTTGCGCGGCGGACTGAGGCTCATCAACCGGCTGCGCAAGCCCGCCCTCCAAGCCGGCACGACCGAATGCAGCACCTGCAAAATCCAAATGGAACAAGGCACCAGCAAACCCACCCTCCACCCGTTGAAACTCCTCGCCCTCTCCTACGGCCTCTTGCCCGAATTGGCCAAACTGCTCACCACTCCGGGCGAAGAGCTGATCGTAACGTGAAGGGGAGAGGGGAGAGGGGAGAGGGGAGAGAAACTCGTTCCCAGGCTCCGCCTCCCCGAATTACAAAATCACCCGGTTTATAAGTAGCTGTCCATTCTGTGACGGAATATCGAAAAAACACGGCGTTTTTGAGGTCAGTCGATTGGCTATCCGAGGAAACGCCTCATCAAATTTGCCTTGTTTTTGGCTATTTTCCTGTCAATGCCTCGTCATAGAATGGACAGCTACGTTTATAAAACCTCAAATCATCCGCCGTTTTTTCCGCCTTCCCCCTTCCGCCTTCCGCCTTCCCCCTTCCCCCTTCCCCCTTCCCCAATGCTCCCCTGGTATCACAACGGTCTCCATTTCCAATGCACCGGCTGCGGCGATTGCTGCACCGGTGCGCCCGGCTACGTCTGGATCAACAAGGCCGAAATCGAAGCGATGGCCGCCCATCTGAAAATGGACGCGGCGAAATTCGAGCGGAAATATGTCCGGCTAGTCGGCATCCGCAAGAGCTTGATCGAACTGGCCAACGGCGATTGCGTCTTCTTCGACAATCAAAACCGCGGCTGCAAAATCTACCCCGTCCGCCCCCGCCAATGCCGCACCTGGCCGTTCTGGGACTCGAACTTGAAATCGCCCGAATCGTGGGAAGAAACCGCCGCCCATTGCCCCGGCTGCAACCAAGGGCCGCTCATTCCGCGGGAAGAAATCGAGCTATTCAGGCAATCGCGGCGGGTGTAAGCATTACGCCGACAAATCGCCGTGGAAATCGTCGCTGCCGCCCTCGGCAAGGCTGCCGACGGTAAGCGGGCGGCGATGCGCGCAGCCGGCGTCCGCGTCGTGCCAGTAGGTTACTTCCGGCTCGCCCAGCTTCCAGCAGAGAGCGACCTTGCGGCCCTCGAGCGTCGCGGGAAAATCGACCAGTCCTTCCGGGCCGTCCGCCATTTCCACGCCCAACGCCCGCAATTCCTCGAGGAAATCCCGCAAGCGGCGATTTTCCTTCTCCAATTCGGCCTGCACCTGCACCAACTCTTCGTGATACACGTCGCGGTCGTTCGGATTTCGCCCGGCCAAAAGATACTCCAGCCGCCGCCGCCGATCGATAAGCTCGCGCGACAACCGCGATATATCGCCGGCAATCACGCTCACCAGCGGCAACATCGCGGTGGCCTGCTCGATGGAAAAAGTCTCTCTCGCCAAAGTACGCTTGCGGGTCTTTTTTTCCATAATGGATGGCACTGTCTTTGTGGGAGGGGTTAGCAGCACGTTGAAAAAGTGGATTTCGTTCTAAGTTGGGGCGGCAGTTGCACTGCCGCCCCTGAATTTCGGCGTATTTTGAGGGGTGGCAGTGCAACTGCCACCCCAACATCGGTCTTTTTCAGCAGGCTATTAGGGATTGGGGATTGGATGAGCGGAAAAAACCGGTCGTCGTTTCCATTCCCTAATCCCTCATTCTACCGATTCGGTCCACCATGCACCGGTTTCTCGATCACTTTCGAGGCGGCGACGACGGTGGCGTTCAGTTCCGCGCGGCCCCAAGCCGCTTCCAAGGGCAACCGCGAAAAATCGACGATGCATCCGTCCCGGCTGTAACAACTCAAATCGTAGGAGGAGCCCATGAATATGCAATCCATGGGGCAGCTCTCGGTGCAGATTCCGCATACCAAACACTTGGTGTAATCGATCGTGAAATTGGTGATGCGGAAACCTTTTTTGCCCTCCACTTTTGCTTTGCCGATGTAGATGCAGCCCGCCGGACAATCGCGGGCGCAGCGCTCGCAGGCAATACAACTCGTCAAATCGTAGCGGTGAAAACCGCGATACCGCGGCGCCATCCGCAAGGGCAGTTCCGGATATTCATAGCGCTCGGTGAAGGTTCTTCGCTTCGGATCGTAAGTGATCATCCAATACCGCAACGAGACCCACAACGCCTGGGCCACGGTGATCACCGCGCGATAAATATTCGAAAACCAACGTATCATGGGCATCCTCTTCCGGGGAGGACGAAAGCCGAGCCGTTCGGAACGCAGCGCGCCGGCCCGCTCCGCGAATTTGCCGTCGAATCGACCGAAAGCCGAAATTCATCGGAAAGCAAAAAAACCGCGAACCTCCTCGCGATCATTCGACACACCTACATTTAGGGATTATAAGCTATCGAACCCAGGCAACAAGGCGCATTGACGAAAGTCGCGATTTAATCAGGAAATTATTATTTATTTATCGGATTTCACCTAATCGCCCCGAAAAACAATTCAATGATAATGTCGTAACCTCTTGTGATATAACATGTTACATAATATGCAATTTTCGCATAAAGATTCTTTTTTAAGATCGAGGATGTTTAATCGAAGTGTTATATAAGGGATAAATCCTAAATCCCTTCAGTCTGGAAAACAAATTTCGCGGCCAGACGGGAAATCCGCTTGACTTCCCACAAATTCGGCGTATCGTACAATGATGGTAGTGTATTTTCGCCATTCGTACAGTGAATATGCGCAATTTGGGGAATTTATTTGGAGCCGGTTGAACGAAGGAACGTACCATGTTGGTGCTATCTCGAAAGAAGAACGAGAGTATTGTCATTAACGATGACATTACGATTGTCGTAGTCGAAATTCGCGGGGACAAGGTCCGCCTGGGAGTCGAAGCTCCCAAGGAAGTTCCGGTCCATCGGCGCGAAGTTTTCGACGCCATTCACCGCAACGAAACCGGCGCAAAAACGGCCGAAAAGGCCGATCCGGCCGGTAAAAGCGGCAATTCTTGACCTTGCCAAAACGCGCCGCTTTCGGCGACTTCCGGCCCTTCACTCTACAACGTGCGCGAACGCCGTTTTCGCTCTTTTCGTGCAATTTCGTATCATTTTAGCCTAATGGAGTAACCTATTGTGTAATGTGAAAAAAGGGGAAAAAGGAAAAATGGAAAATTGTTTTCAGCTTGTTTCTTGCCTTATTTAGTATAAAAAACTACTTTTCCCTTTTTCCATTTCCCCTCTTTTCCCTCCCCTTGCACTTTACTTCATTTTATTAAATAGATACGCAATTTCGAGTTGCGTCATTTTCACTCTGGACGCCTCGGCCCGATCCGAGTATTCTTCCGCCTCTGCAGGCTAATGCCCCGCGTGAAAAATGGGCACAGGTGCTTTGCGCGGGGGGGTCGTTTATCGGAGGAATATAAACCATGAATTTCTTTACCTGGATTCGCGACGGGGTGCGGCAAGCGGTTCTGCTGGGCGTAACGGATGCCGTGGCCGATATCGGCACGCCGCGCGAAGACGACGACATCAAGCATCGCTTATTGGAAACGCTGCGCAGCGGCGGCCCCGCGCTGCCCCTCGATGCGGAGGCGAATTCCCACCGTTCCCCGCAGCGCAAAAAACTCGGGCGTTCCCTGGAGCAGATTCAAGCCGGCGCCGCGAAGGCCGGGTGAAGCATCCGACGTTAGGGATTGGATCGGGTGGAATCGGGCGCAGCGTCCGATGCGCCATCTTCCCCTTCGGTTTTGGGCGGGATGTATCTCGAATTCCAGAGCAAGGCGAAACAGGCGGCCGAGAGCACGGCGGCCAGCGCCAGGGCGGAAAAACCGGCATTCCAGCCGGCTTTCTCGACCAGCCAGCCCATTCCCCAGCCCGAAATAATCTGGCTCAAGTAACCGAACAGTCCGGTCAGCCCGATGGCGGTCGCCGCCGCCCGTTTGGTCGAGATGTTGGTCGCAATGACCATCACCAGGCATTGCGGTCCATAGACGAAGAAGCCGACGCCGGTCAGCAAAGCCACATTGAGCCAAACGGAGTGCGTGGGCAATTCCCAAAAGAGAAAGACGCAGACCGCGCAGAGTCCCATCGAGAAGAAACACGCCCGCGCGGCAAGGCCGCGAAAAACTTTATCGCTCATCCAGCCGCTTAAAAGCATCCCCGCGATGCCGGCCCCCTCGAAGGCCGCGACGATCCAGCCGGCATGGTTCAACTGGATATTCCGCGTTTCGCTGAGGAAGGTAGGCCCCCAATCGAGAATCGCATAGCGGACGATATAGAGGAAAAAATTGGCGAGGCTGACGACCCACATCCACGGATTGAGGAACACATGCTCCATCACCAACCGGCCGAAGCCGCCGGGCTGCACCTCGCGATCGTCCTCGGTGGAAGCGCGTATTTCGCCGCGATATACTTCGACCGGCGGCAGTCCCAGCGACGGGGGCGTGTCGCGCAGCCGCCACCAGACGAACGCCGCGCCCAGCAAAGCCAGGCCCGCCGGCACGAAAAGACACAGCCGCCAGGAATAGTCCACCAGATTGCCGCATAAGATCAGCACCGAGGCGGCGCCGATCGAGGTCGAAGTGTTCCAGATCGAGTATTTGATTCCCCGTTCCTTGGGGGCGAACCATTGCGCCAAGGACCGGGCGCAGGGCGGGAATCCCATCCCCTGAAACCAGCCGTTGGCCGTCCAAAACAGGCTCAGCGTCAATATCCCGCTGCTTAGTCCGAAGCAGACGTTCATGGCGGCCGAGAAGATCAGCCCCAAGGGCATCAAATAGCGCGGATTCATCCGATCGCCTAAAAATCCATTGGCCAGTTTCGACACGCCATAGAGCAGGCCGTGCAACGTGAGAAACAGCCCGATTTGGTCCTTTGAAATCCCCAGTTCCGCCTGCATGGCCGGGATCGTCAGCGAGAGATTCTTCCGCACGAAATAGAACAAGGCGTAGCCGATAATCGTCGTATAGAGGATCCGCATGCGCCAATAGCGGTAACTTTGGTCGATCGCCTGCGGATCGATCAGCGGAGCCGCGGCCGGCGCGGGCTTCATGAGCTCGACGAGTTTGGCGATCATCGGCGCTCTCCCGTGTCCGGCTGCGTCGAGTCCGTCCCGGCGGGCGCGAGCGGCGAATCTCCGACAATGTTACGGCGGTCGGCGTAACATACGCTCCAGTAGTCGCGCAACTCTTCCGCTTTCCGCTCCGCATCCCAGCCGAGCAGTTCGGCCATCCAATCGGCGATTTGCAGCGCCGTTTTCGGCGCGTCGGGCCGGTAGTGGTGCCAACTCGTGCGGCGGATCATCACGTCCTGCAAGCGCCGCGCCCATTCGCGGCGGCAGTAATGCTCGACGACTTCCCGCGCGAGCGGCGGGGGAGCGATGCCGCTTAGTCCGGCGGTTTGGTCCGGCGTCAAGAGCGGTTCCGCGGCGGTGCGGCACGGCGGCGTCTTGCGCCCCAGCGCGTTCGCCAGCCGATCGACCATCTGCTCGGCCATCAGCCGATAGGTGGTCAGTTTTCCGCCGGTAATGTCCCACCAGCCCGGCTCGGTCTCGTGGATTTCATGGGCGCGGGAGATGTCGGAGGGCTTGCCGCGCCAATTGGCCACCAGGGGCCGCAATCCCGCCCATGTGCTGATGAGATTCTGGGCGGCGAGCCGGGCATCCGGAAAGACGACATTCACCACGCCCAGTATGTAATTCACATCGTCCGCTTCGCAAACCACCTCCTCGATGCGGCCCTGGTAGTCGGTATCGGTGGTGCCCAAGATCACCCGCTCGCGCCAAGGGATGGCGAACAGGATGCGCTTGCCTTCGGGGAGCACGACGGCGCTGGGGATCGGCAGGCGGGCGCGATCGGCGACCAAATGCACGCCTTTGGTCATCCGCAACTGCACGCGGCTGTGCGGCAGGCGGTCGCCCCAAGGGCCACCGGCGTTGACGATGCACTTGCATTCGAGTTCCCGCTCCCGCCCGCCGCGCGGATCGCGGACGCCGCACCGCCAGCGGTCTCCCTCTCGATCGGCCCGTTCGAGGCGGCAGTAGTTTTGCAGCATCGCGCCGCGGTTCGCCGCCGAGCGCAGGGTGTCGATCACCAGCCGCGCGTCGTTGGTCAGGCCGTCGAAGTAGCGGACCGCGCCTCGCAGACCTTCTTGCAGCAGGCCCGGCACTTGGGCCGCGACCGCGGCTTTGCCCAGCGACTCACTGCGGCCGAGGTTGCGGCCGTTGCACAAGAGATCGTAGATTTTCACGCCGATGCGCAATTGCCAAAGCGGCCAGGGCGTGCCGCGATACGAGGGAAATACGAACGGCAAGGGTTCGGCGAGGTGCGGGGCGATGCGGTGCAGGATCGTCTTCTCCAAACTGGCTTCGCGCACCAAACCGATCCGGCCCTGGGCCAAATAGCGCAGCCCGCCGTGCAGCAGACGGCTCGACCGGCTGCTCGTGCCCGACGCGAAATCGTATTGTTCGACCAGGCCTACGCGAAGGCCGCGCAGCGCCGCGTCGCGGGCGATGCCCGCCCCCACGATCCCGCCGCCGACCACCAAGACATCGAGCGGTTCCGCGGCCATGCGGTCGATGCCGTCGGCGTCGTTCATTTCATCGTGGTTCTCGATGTCCTGCATCGCGGTATTCATCCTGCGCGGGGAGTTTTCAGGGAATGTAGGGCAATTCGGAGATTTTCGCAATAGGATCGGGAAGGATATTCGCGCCGAAACGAGACATTATCGACGATGAAAGCAGTTTTTCCAAGGCAACTGTAGATTTTGCATCGATAATTCGTAACCGTTCACAGGGGACTGTCCCGATTTTTGCGGCGCAAAAGATGATGGTGCCGTAAAAATGCTCAATCGCCGCGAAAATGGGACTGTCCCCCTCGCGCCGCGGGAAGGGGACCGGTCCATGTTTTCGGCCTACCGTTTGTCCGCAATATACGTTATCCCGCCGAAAACATGGACCAGCCCCCGACCGGGGCATCGCTTACTGAAAACAAGCATTTTCCCCGCCGAGCAAAAAGGGTAGAATCGACGATCGCCCGAACAAACTCAAGGAGTAATTTTCATGTACGCGACCATGACATCCTCGTTATCCGGCATTGCACGTCAACGGGCCTTTTGCGGAGCGCTTGCGCTAATCGTCTGGCAGATTGCCCTCCCCACGTTCGCCGAGACCGCTCCCCCCGCGGCGAAGAAGGCCGAAGACGCGGCGGCGGCCGCCGGAAATCTCTTCGCCGGTTACGCGAAATTCACCGACCGCTCGCCCGCGTCGGTCGCGCTCCTCGATACCCACGATCTCGCCGAGCTGCAAAAACGGCCGAATGCCCAAAATGAACGCCCCAAAATCTTGCAACTCAAAAACCGCCTCGAAGAGCTTTCCGGCTTGCCCTGTCTCCTGGTCCACTCGACGCAAATTAACCGCCGCGCTCTGAATCGGCCGAACGTGACGGCCATCGTCCTCGCGGCGGCCGAACCGCCGCCGGATGGAACGCAAGCACGGGAGATCGCCGCGCTCGTTCGCGAAACGGAAAAACCGCTGCTGATCATCGGTCGAGGTTCCCGGGAGTTGATGCGCGCCTATTCCGGCGCGGGCGACCGCCCGGCGAAGGGTCAACCGGACATGCAAGGAGCGGCCGTTCAAACCGCGCCGAAGCCCGATGGGGAGCGAGATTTCGCGAAGGCGCGGATCGTCAAGCGCGACCCGCTCTTCGCCGGACTGCCCGACGAATTGTTCGTGCCGAGCCTGCGCTCCGTCTCGGCTACGCCGTTGCCGCCGGAACTGGAATCGCTCGCCGGCGCGCCGGAAAAGGGCGCATCGATCGTCAAGCACAAGGACCGCCCCGTTTACGGCGCGCAGTTCCACCCGGAACTCTACGACTACGTGCGCACCGACGGCCGGACGCTGCTTGCGAATTTCTTTCGCATTGCGGGCATCGACCTCGACCGCACCGTGCCCGCCTATCTGGCCGCGCTGCGCGCCCGGGCGGCGTCCAAAATGAGCGGCCTGCACGATTCGCCCGAAAAACTCCGCACCCAAAAAACGCCGCTCGTTTGCGGAATCGACATGGAAAATCCCGACACGATCGTCGCGAAGATGAAAAAGCCCGCCGGCCAGCGGCACGGCGATAAACTGGTGCGCTTTCGCGCGCGGATGAAGGAAATCTCCGGCCTCCCCTGCCTGGTCGTGCATTTCTCGCAAGTGGCAAAAAGCGATTTCGACAATCCGGCCGTTCGGGCCGTGCTGATTATGGGCCAGGGCGGCGATGACATCGACGCGCTGAATGCGGAGATCGTCGCCCTGATCCGCGCGACCGAGATCCCGATTCTCGGCCTGTGCCGCGGGCACCAACTCATCGCCGAGTCCTACGGCTCCTCGGTCGAACCGATGCGCCCGCTGAAACCCGGCGAAAAAGACCCCGATCCCGAATATCATCCGGGCCATTTCAAGGAGTCCGGCTTCTTGCCCGTGGGCGTGATCGAGGACGATCCGCTCTTCGCCGGCTTCGGCAAGCGGCCGGTCTTCCGGGAAAGCCATTATGCCGAAGTCAAGCAGATGCCCCCCGGCTTCGTGCGGCTGGCGGGCAATCCCGACTGCCTCATCGAATCCATCAAGCACGAACGGCGGCCGATCTACGGCGTGCAGTTCCACCCCGAAAATTACGACGACGAGCACCCCGACGGCAAAGCCCTGCTGGCCAACTTTTTCCGCCTCGCCGACATCGCCCCGCCGGCTCGATCCGGCAAATAAACCGAGCCCCCGGTCGGGGACTGGTCCATTTTTCGGCGGGAAAACGATTTTTTCGGACAAATGGCAGGCCGAAAAAATGGACCTGTCCCCTTCCCGCGGCGCGAGGGGGACAGTCCCATTTTCGCGGCGATTAAGCACTTGTACGGCACCGTCATCTTTTGCGCCGCGAAAATCGGGACAGTCCCCTGTGAACGGTTACGCATGGCACCGTACACGCTTATTTCTGGAACACCGCCTTGACTTTCTTGTGCAGCCCGGGGAATTTGTCGATGAACTCGGCGCGCTGCAGGTCGAGCGCCGCTTGTTGACGCTCGAATTCGCCGTGCGTGTAGAGTTTGGCGGGGTGCATGAGGATCGAATCGACGGCGCGGACCGACCTGGGGACGGGCAATCCCGTGCCTTCCGAAATCATGTAATCTTCCAGGCCGCCGCGGAGCACCGAGTCGAGGATGCCCATCGTGTCGGCCAGATTGATGTCCCGGTAGTGTGCCCCTTCGCCGACCCAGCCGGTGTTCAGCAGGTAGCAATTGATGTGCGCATTGCCCTTTAGGAGGTCGTAGAACAAATTGGCGTGCTCCGCGCGGTCGCCGGCGAGGAACGGATCGTAGAAGAACTCGTTCTTGATCTTGCCCGCCTGCGTCGGGTCGCCCGCCGACGATTCCATCGACTGCCCGAGCGCCATGAAAGCCGCCGCCTGTTCCTGCGTGAGTTTGGCGATGGCGGGGATGATGCTTCCGCGGGTGATGAGGAACAGGTTATCGACCCGCTCGGCGTTGATGTTCGGGCTGGCGTGCATGAAATCGCGGCGTTCGACGACCGCCCGGCCGTTCGAGGTCATCTCCATGTTGTAGAAATCGAAGGTGCCGTCCTCCTCGACCCAGACGTTCTCCAAAAAGGTGTTCCGCTTCAGGCAGGCGTAATACGACTCGATCTGCTCGCCGGGATTCAGCGCGTCGGTTTTGATGAACAGCCCGCCCGCCTCGAAGCCCAGGAATTGGCCGTCGCGGGTGAGCGTGCCGCCGTCGTCCTGGATGAGCCAGGAGCGTTCGCGTCCCTTGCGGGCGAGCACTTTGCAGGTGGTGCTCGTCTTGCCGTTCGCGCTTAAGGCCACGAACAGCGAATACGTGGACATGTACGAGCCGTGCGACGATTCGAGCGTATCCTTGCGGCAGCCGGCGTGCAGGAAAATGGCGTTCCCCTTCTGCTTTACCCGCCAGTCCTCGCCGGCGAAAATCCCCTTCTTCCATTCGCCGAAGTAGTTGCTGTTGCGGACGATTTTCACCATCTTGCCGTCGGCCGAATGGGCGCAGCGGATGGAAATCGCCTTCTGCGGCAGCACCTTCGACTTGTTGTTCTCGTACTCCTCGTCGAAGAACATGACGACCGTGTAGGTCGGATCGGCCGCCGCGGCGGGCTTGAACAGCTTCTGGCCGGCAAAGGCCAGGTGCGAAAAGGTCTTCGGCAGGATCAGCCGGGCGGTAATCCCTTCGCTGCCGTCGCCCACCGTAACGTCGATGCTCACCAATTCCTCTTTGGCGAGCGATTTTTTCGCCTGATCGAGCAGCTTCCGCTCCGCGTCGCCGAATTCGGTATCGACGTTGTTTTTCGTCATCGCCGCGGCCCGCGACATCGGCTCGGAGACCACCACCAGGCTCTCGTACTTCGTCACCCGCACGTCCGGCTCGTTCACCGCGAACGAACGGAGCTGCTCGTTGTCCGGATTGCGGACCAGGCGGTTCTCCTTGGCGGCGGAATCGAAAATTTCCTTGGCGGCTTGCTGGAATTCGGCGAACATTTTCATGGATTTTCCTCGACGGTTCGTTCGTAAAAGCGATGGAGGTTCTGATTTTTCAAACCCGGAATTATACCTCCCCGCCGAGTAGTTTGCCTAGTGCCCTGTCTGACGGGGCAGGAGTATTGCAAAGCCGCGACCATTGGTCGCGGTTTACCCGTTCTTGCATTGCCGCGACCATTGGTCGCGGTCTGTTGGAAAGCCGCGACCAGTGGTCGCGGTTCGCGGGAGACAAAATGTCTGCCCTCCCGAGAACGGCCCGTTTGCCCGGAGCCAACGGCGACGGCGGAGAGTGGGAGATTCCCGTTGCCATCGGTTCCGGATTAAACGACCAATGCGGAGTGTCCGCACCTAAAATCCGAAGTGCCAAAAAATCCGGGCCGGGACGCGCCGTCGGAGGTTAATCGGCGGCGCGCCCGACCCTTAAGTAGCGAATGATCGCTACGGTACCTGTAGGGAAATAGCCAAGCAACGCGCGAATAATCGTGCGGCATGGACGAAATTGAATGAAAACTCAGTAACTGGGTATCGATCGAGCGCCAATCGAGTGGTTCCATCCCGTCGATCGTAAAGCTGGACGAAAAGATTGCAGCTCCGGCAAAGATTAGACCAGCCACGTCGAGCTTTTTTCAGTGTACTTCAACAGCCGAAAAAAGAAAAGGACAGGATGCAATTTTTTTTCAACTCGTTCCCATGCTCCGCGTGGGAACGCGATTGTTGGACGCTCCTGCGTCCCCAAGGCAAGGTTTTGACCGCGGTTAGCACTTCTTCGACGCCGGAGCGTCGGGGAATTGCGTTCCCACGCGGAGCATGGGAACGAGGTGAAACCGAGTTGAAAATTCCCGCGTGCTAGCACTGCTACTACTCGAGGCGAATCGCGCCGCCGAGCACCAAATCCAAAAAATCCTTATTGCTGGGTAGAAGATCGGGGAGCGCCGCCATTTCCTCCGGCGTGAACCAATGGATCGATTCGACTTCGCGGGGATTGGGCGTCGGCTGGGCATCGGGAGCGATCTCGGCCAGCCACCATGCCAGATGTACTTTCCAGGCGGTCGTACATTCCCAAAGCCGCCGGATCGGCGCGAGCGTTACGCCAATTTCCTCCCGGCATTCGCGGATCAAAGCCTCTTCTTCCGACTCGCCGTCCTCGATGCCCCCGCCGGGAAAGCAATAAACCAGCGGCGCGACCACCTGCCGCGACCGCCGGATGACCAGCATCCGACCGTCCCGCACGGCAATCGCCACCGCGCCGCGCCGGCCGGGATCGTCGGGGATGGTGTCCATGAGTCGTAGGACAGGTTTCCAACCTGTCATATTAATTCTTGTTCCCAGGCCCCTGCCTGGGAACACATTGTCTTGGAGGCTCTGCCTCCTCTGCGGTGGTGAAAATATCGTCTCGCAATTGATCCATCCTGCTTAATTTCCCACGCAATCGCTTCGAGGCGGAAGCCCACTCCAGCAGTGCGTTCCCACACAGGAGCGTGGAAATGAGGACTATTTTGACAGGTTGGAAACCTGTCCTACATACTGGGGGCTGGGGGAAATCCCCTTTCTATCGTATGATGACGGCTTTGGAAAGTCCCGCGAATGCTACCCGGCAACGACCTGCAACTCGAATCCTTCCTGCCCCGTTTCGGGCTTGCTGCCTTTCGGCGCGGACAGAAAGAGGTGATTTCGGAGATTATGGCCGGGCGGGATTGCTTGTGCGTCATGCCCACCGGAGGGGGGAAAAGCCTCTGCTATCAACTGCCGGCCATTGCCCTGGAGGGCCTGACGCTGGTCGTTTCGCCCTTGATCGCCCTAATGAAAGACCAGGTCGATCAGCTTCATGCTCTGGGGTTGCCGGTCTCCTTCATCAATAGTACGCTCTCGCTGGCCGAGCAGCAGGACCGCCTCGACCGCATGGCGGCCGGCGAATTTCGGCTGGTCTATGTGGTGCCGGAAAGGTTCCGCAGCGGACGGTTCATCGAGGCGGTGCAAGCGGTGGGCATCAAGCTGCTGGCGGTCGATGAGGCGCATTGCATCAGCGAGTGGGGGCACGATTTTCGCCCCGATTACGCCCGGCTGGGATACTTCCGCCGCATGTTGGGCCATCCCACGACGATCGCGCTCACCGCCACGGCGACCGACAACGTCCGGCGGGACATCGTCGAGCAGCTCGATCTGCACGATCCGCGGACGTTCATCACCGGTTTCGCCCGCGAGAACCTGTTCTATGAAGTCCAATCGCCCCGCGGCGAGGGGAAAAAGGCCGAGATGCTCTTGAAGTTCCTCCGCGAAACGCCCGGTTCGGGCATTATCTATTGCTCGACCCGCAAACGGACCGAGGAAGTGGCCGAAATCATCAAGGGCCAAAGCCGCCGCCGCGTAACGGTCTATCACGCCGGCATGTTGCCCGAAGACCGCCGCCAGGCCCAGGACCGCTTCATGAACGACGGCGACGGGATCGTCGCGGCCACGAACGCCTTCGGCATGGGCATCGACAAGGCCGACGTCCGCTTCGTGCTGCATTACAACATGCCCGGCAGCTTGGAGGCGTATTATCAGGAAGCCGGCCGCGCGGGCCGCGACGGACTCCCCTCCCGCTGCATGTTGCTCTACAACGGCTCGGACCGCTTCATCCAGGAGTATTTCATCGAGAGCAACTATCCCGGCCGGGAGATTGTGGAAAAAGTTTATGACCATCTGCGCGAATTGGACGGCGATCCGATCCAAATCACGCAGCAGGAACTCAAGGAGAAACTCGGATTGCCCATCGGCGCCGACGGCGTGGGCAATTGCGAGCAATTGCTCGAAGGGGCCGGCGTCTTGGAACGGCTGGTGGCCTCGCAGAACATGGCCTCGGTGCGGATCGACAGCGACCTGCCCACGCTCGTCGATCTGCTGCCCAAGCAGGCCAAGGTGCAGCGGAAGGTGCTGAAGTCGGTGGAACGGCTCCTCGGCGACCGGCGGGAAGAACTGGTGCCGTTCCAGGTGCATCAACTCGACGCCAACCAGGAACTCGATCACGACTCGCTCGTCAACGCCTTGCGCGAACTGAGCCAGCGGGATTGGTTTACCTATCTTCCGCCGTTTCGCGGTCGGGCGATCCGCATGATCCGCCGCGATCTGCCCTTCGACGAGCTCGATATCGACTTCGCGGAACTCGAACGCCGCAAGGATATGGAATTCGAAAAGCTCAACCTCGTCGTCCGCTTCGCCTTAAGCGGCGCGTGTCGCCAGCGGGAGATTTTGCGCTATTTCGGCGAAGAAAATCCCCCGCCCTGCGGCCATTGCGACAATTGCCGGCAGCAGGGACGAACGGCCCGGAGCGAGGTGCGGGAGGCGAAACTTGAGGGGCGGGTGGCGGGGGGCGAGGGGCGAGGGACGGGGGAGGATTTCCCGACGGGCAAAGTCCTGGAAGCCGTGCGCATGGTCTTAAGCGGCGTGGCGCGCACGCAAGCCCGATTCGCCTGCGGCAAAAATCTCATCGCGCAAATGCTCTGCGGCTCGAAGAGCGCGAAGATGCAGCAATTGCGGATGGACCAACTCAGCACCTTCGGCTTGCTAAAACACTTGCAGCAAACCGAAGTGGCGCTGCTGATCGACGCCTTGATTTCGATCGGCTGCCTGATGCAAGAGGAATTGGACCGATTCCGGCCGGTCGTGAAACTGACCGATTTCGGCACGGCCGTAATGAAGGGCGCCTCGCCTCTCGAAATCCCGCTGCCGATCCCCTTCGATCTGCTCCGCAAAATCCGCGGCGACAAAATCCATGATCTGCCCGATGAACCGCGCGATTGCGCCTCGCCGGGCGGCGATCCCGGACTGGCCGGAAAAGGAGCCGCGGGCCGCGGCGAAAACCGCCGCGATCGCGAATCGGAATCCTCCCTGCCTTCCTACTACTGGACGTGGCGGCTGCTTGCTTCCGGTTTTCCTCCCGAAGAGTGCGCCGCGATCCGCGGCATTCCCCGAAAAACGGTGTTCGCGCACGCGGGGGAAGCCCTCGAAAACGGCTACGACGTGCGGCCGGAGTGGATCGTCGCGAACGATAAATGATCGAACGACACTACTGTCCGGGTAACCGTTCACAGGGGACTGTCCCGATTTTCGCGGCGCAAAAGATGATGGTGCCGAAAAAACGCTTAATCGACGCGAAAATGGGACTGTCCCCCTCGCGCCGCGGGAAGGGGACAGGTCCATGTTTTCGGCCTACCGCTTATCCGCAAAATACGTTATCCCGCCGAAAAATGGACCAGTCCCCGACCGGGGCGTGAACGCTTACACGGTCCGGTCATAAGTTGAACAATATCAACTGGTTAGGGAAACAGGTTTTTTCGTTTTGTGAAATCAATCAACCTTTGACCGGACAGTAGTGATAAAAAATGTAATGATTCTGAAAAATAAATGGACTTCTGCAAATTGCGAATTTGTTATAACACCCCCTCTGCGAGAGGATTGGCTCCGATAGCTAGTCTATCGGGGTGCCGCATGCAAAAGAGGGAATTTGCCATAGCCTTCTTCTTTTTCTACCAAACAGAACTGCTTTCAGCTCAACTGGCCAACTGTTCCCCTCGCGCCGGAGAACCGCCGGCCCATTGTGCCTTTGGACGCATCGAGGGACTTGGTTCCCCAGGGCGTTACCCAGGGCTGGGTGAACGGCTGGGCCTTCGGCCCGAAACGGGGAAATCCCTTTCCAAGAGGACCAGGGAAACACGCTCCACGAGAAGCACATATCCGTGGGATTTCCTTACCTCTGGCGGATTCTTCCTTGGAATGGTAACCTAGCGCGGCATAGCCGCAACCGAGGGTTCAGGGTTCAGGAATTCGTACACCTGAACCCTGAACCCTGAATCCAATAACTTTGAGGAATCATCCTCAATCCTGAAAACTAATGGCATAGAGGCCAAACTCGACAACACCTATCTGAACTCTAATCCGGGAGGCGACCATGATTGGCAGGACAGACTCCGTGGGCAAGGGCGCGCGAACCTTCTCGAATCCATTGCTCCGCGGTTGGGCTTGCATTCTGTTGGGCGCCGCGGCGATGGCGTTTATCGGCCCGCGCGCCGCGCCGGCCGCGGACGACGTGCTCGGCGACATTCCGCGATTTCAGCCGGGCCGGAGCCAATGCGCGAGTTCGGTCCGGCTGGGCAAAGACGGCCTGCCCGACCCGGCCGAAAACGGCGACTGCTGCGGCGTCGTGGAGCCGGGGGAGAAAGCGGTGATCGCCGACCTGCAAGGCCCCGGCGTGATTACGCACATCTGGTTCACGATCGACCAGTTCACCACCTATTTTGGCGATCCGCCGCGCGCCCGGGCGCGCGAGATCTTGATTCGCATCTATTGGGACGGGCGCGAGCGGCCCGACGTCGAGGCGCCGCTTTCGGACTTCTTCGCCCAGCCGTTCGGGAAGCACGTTACGGTGAACAGCGCCCCGGTGATGGTCGAGGACGGCGATTCGTACAACTGCTACTGGCAGATGCCGTTTCGCAAGTCGGCCCGGATCGAGGTGATCAACCAGAGCAAGAGCCCGCTGCGGGCGCTCTTCTACGCGGTCGATTGGATCCAGAAGGACTCGATTCCGGCGGACGCGATGTACTTCTGCGCGCGGTATCGCCAGGAGTTTCCGACGAAGCTCGATCCGACCCGTCCCGACAGCGAGTATCTGCTCCTCGACACGGAAGGCGCCGGGTACTACGTGGGCACGGTGCTCTCGGTCCGCACGCGAAGCCCCGACTGGTTCGGCGAAGGCGACATTCGGATTTCGATCGACGGCGAACGGCGGCCGTCGATCTGGGGCACCGGCACCGAAGACTATTTCCTCTCGGCCTGGTGCCTGAAAGAATGTTCGACGCCCTACTTCGGCACCTCGTATCTCAGCCACAAGGCCCAGGACGTGGGGCAGATGTCGTCCTGCTACCGCTGGCACCTCCGCGACCCGATCGTGTTCAACAAGGGCATCCGCGTAGCGGTCGAGATGATGGGCTTCACCAACGCCGACGAGAATCCCGAGCACGATCCGCGCCGCTACGACCAGCGCGAGGACGACGTCTGCAGCATGGCCTACTGGTATCAGATCGGCCCGAGCAAGCAGTTCGCGCCCACGACCACGGCGGCGGAGCGCAAGTACCCCAGCATCGATCCGATCATCGCCTGGGGCGAGGATTTCGCGGGGGACCGGTTCCACGGCCGGGGCAAGGCCGCGATGTGGGGCCACCCCTGGTATTGGGACACCGACCGGTCGCTCAAGTTCACGCCCGACTCGATGGAGGACTCGTGGATCGAGCTTTCGTTCGAGGTTACGAAGAAGGCGCCTTACCGGCTGGTCGCCGTGCTGGAGAAATCGCCCGACGGCGGCATTTACCAGCCGATCCTGAACGGCGTGAAGATCGGCCCGCCGATCGACCTCTATCAACCCGCTCCCCCTTACCAGAAGCAACCGGTGATCGACGACATCAACCTGATGGACTTCTGGCCCGATGCCGGCAAGTACACGCTGCGTCTGGAATGCGTGGGCCGCAACCACCTTTCCAGCGGCACGTCGATCGGCGTGAATTCGGTGCGGCTGCGGGAGCGCCGGCCGCGGGTGAAGGAATCGGCCTATTTGAAAGACTACGACTGGCGGAAAGCTCCGGTGCTGATCGACTTTCGGACGACGGTAAAAAAGCAATAGTTTCGAACGCGAAGAAGAAAGGGATCATCGTGAAAACCGCATTCTGCTCAATCGCCGCGATTTGCGTGGCGCTGTCCCTGCGCGCCGAAGAGACGCGACCTCCGAGAAGCGGGAGCGAATGCTCCTGGAGCACTGCACAGGTGGATGAGTTGATGCGTTTTCTGCGGACGCATGGCATCAAGCCGCCGGAGGATCTGCCTCCGCTTGTGGCCGGGATCGCGCCTCACGCCGCCTATGGTGATGCCGGACGAATCTATTATCCGTTGTTTCAGAAGATTTCGGCGGCGGAAGTCGTCGTCATCGGCGTTACCCACCGGCCGATCCGGGAGAAGTTGGGGCATCCCCAGGATAAACTGATTCTGGACTCCTACGCCGATTGGCAAGGACCGTACGGCAAGACCAAAATTTCCCCCTTTCGGGATCGCCTGAAGCAGCGACTGGATCCGAAATGGTTGCTGATCGACAACGAAGCCAGTCGCATGGAGCACTCGATCGACAGCATGCTGCCTTTCCTGCAACATGCAAGGAGGGACGTGCGGATCACTCCCATCATGACCACCGCCATGTCGTTCGACACCATGGACGTGCTGACGGCGAAACTGGCCGAGGTATTCGCGGACTATATGAAAGAAAATCGCCTCGAACTGGGCAAGGACATCTTCTTTCTCATCTCGGCCGACGCCAATCACTACGGCAAGGATTTCAACAATCTCACGTTCGGCGAGGGACTGGAAGCCCACCGGAAGGCCACGGCCTACGACCGCAAACTTCTGGAAGACTACTTGCAAGGCGACATCTCGCCGGCGAAAGTGAAAGCCCTGGCCGGGCGGCTCTGGGGCAAGGATTTCCGGGATTATAGCGACGTCGTCTGGTGCGGCCACTACTCGATTCCCTTCGGTTTACTCGCGGTGCATCACCTGATCGAGAAGCGATCCCCCAACCGGCGGCTGGTCGGCAGGCCGTTCGGCTACGGCGACAGCTACACCGAGGGCCTGCTGCCCGAAAAAGAGAGAGCCCCAGGCGGCACCATTCCTTCCTCGCTAGGACATTGGGTGGGATATTTCTCCGCGGGATTCTACCTTCGGTAACGCTCTCGTCTAGCATTGCGCGCGGCGCAATAGTTCGCCAAGCTCGCCGACGTCGCGGAGGATGTAGTCGGGGCGGAACTCGCTTTGCCGTGCCGCCTCGGCGGTCGTCTCGCCGCTTGCGACCAACACGGCGACGGCGCCGGTCTCGCGGGCCAGGGCGATGTCGGTGTAGAGCCGGTCGCCGACCACGGCGACTTCGCGCGGCTCGAGGTTTTCGCGGCACAGCAGGCCTTCGAGCATCCGCTTGTCGGGCTTGCCGATCACGGCCTCCGGCGTGCGGCCCGTCGCCGCCGCGAGGCACGCGCAGACCGATCCGCAGTCGATCAGCACGGTGGGCCGGTCGGTGGGGCAGACGAAATCGGGATGGGTCGCCAAAAAAGGTTTGCCTCGTTCCAGCCAGTAGGCCGCCTTGCAAAGACGCGCAAAGTCCAGCGCCGGATCGAAGGCGACGACGACGGCGTCCGGCTCGCCCCCGGCGTGGGATTCGCCGTCGGCCTCCGAACCGCATAAGTCAAAGCCGGCCTCGATAAACTCCGCCGCCAACCGATCGGTCCCCAGCAAGAACAGCCGCCGCAGCTCCGGCCGATGCCGTTGCAAAAAATCGATGGTCGCCTGTCCCGAAGTATGCACGTTGCGGACGTCGGCGTTCAATCCTTTCGACCGCAGCGATTCCACGTAATCCCGGCGGCCGAGCGAGGAATTGTTCGTAAGAAAAGTGTAACCGATCTCCAAGTCGTGCAGCGCGTCGAAAAAGGGGAGCGTCCAGGAGAACAAACGGCCGCTCAGATAGATGGTGCCGTCCAAATCGAGAACCACGTGTCGTATCCGTTTCAAATCGACGCCCATTAAATCGATTTCCCTCGGCCCGCGAAAATAAAAATCATATTAAGTGCCTATCCCAAAACCATGTCGGTTGGGGTGGCAGTTGTACTGCCGCCCCTTGAATCGCCGGATAGCAGGGGTGGCAGTACAACTGCCACTCCAACGAATTGAGGTTTTAGGATAAGTTCTAAGGCGGCGCGAGGGGGACGGTCCCCTTCGAGCGACAAATCATAGCGGAATCGGGCCGCACTCGCAAGTAGAGACAAACGCGATCGGATACGGTATAATCGGCTCACCTTCCCCCAATCGGCAAGGTCGTGGATTCCACTGAAAATCGTCGCCATCCTGATAAAAGGAAATCGAAAAATGAAAAGGGTTTCTATGAAGGTTATCCTCCAAACCGGGTCGCGCCGGACCTTGCGGGCGGGGATCATGCTGACGGCACTTTGCGCGTTCTCAACCGCGCGGGCCGCGGGCTTGCCCGAGGCGTTTCAACTCGTGCCGCTGCCGCAGCAAATCGCAACGACCGAGGGCCAACCGCTCGCCGCCGGGGCGCTTAAGGGGCTGCGGCTCGAAGGCGGGGCCAAGCGGCCCGTGTTGCGAGGGGAACTCGACGATCTTCCGCTGGCCGGGCCGAACGATGCCCCGGTCCTCACGCTGGAACTCAGCCAGGCGAAGGAAACGCCCGAAGCGGACGAACGCTATCGCCTGATGGTCTCGGCGGCGGGCGCGCGGATCGAATCGCGCGGGGCGGCGGGCTTGTTCTACGGCGCGCAGACCTTGGCGCAACTGCTCGAAGACGCCCGCGACGCGGCCGTCCCCATCCCGGCCTGCCGCATTGCCGATTGGCCCGCGCTCAAGTGGCGCGCCGTCCATATCGACACCAAACATCATCTCGATTCGCTGAAATACTATTACGACGCCATCGACCGCCTCGCCTCGTTCAAGGTGAACGGGATCATCTGGGAGCTGGAAGACAAGCTCCGCTATCGGCGGCAGCCGGCCGTCGGCGCGGCGAACGCCATCTCGATCGAAGAGCTGCAAATGCTCGCGCGCTACGCGCGCGAGCGGCACATCGATTTGAGTCCGCTGATCCAGGGGATCGGGCACGCCTCGTTCATCCTCAAGCATCCGGAAATGCAATCTCTGCGGGAGAATCCCCAGAGCGATTGGACCTTCTGCCCGCTGAACGAGGACACCTATCGCGTGCAATGCGATCTGTACGCCGACGCCCTCGAGGCGACGCCCGGCGCGCGGTTCCTGCACGTCGGCGGCGATGAAGTCGGCGAACTGGGCGCCTGCGAGCGCTGCAAGGCGTCGGGCAAAAGCGCGCTCGAATTGCAACTGATCTGGCTCAAGCGCGTGTGCGAGTACGCGGCGAAAAACGGCCGCATTCCCATCTTCTGGGACGACATGCTGCTGAAAAACGCCGGAGTCTATCAGACCACATACAGCCGGTCGAATAAAATCATCGGCCCGGATAAGGCGGCCGACATCTGGAAGAAAAACCGGGGCAAGCTCGACGCCCTGCGGGAAAAGTTCCCGGCCAATTGCTGGTACATGCGCTGGAACTACGGCGAAGTGGATAAATATCCCGGCAATTACCTCGCGCTGGATTGGTACAAGGAGAGCGGCCTGACCGCGGTCGGGGCCGACGCCGCGCAATGCACCTCGCTTTTGATGCCGCGCGGCGACCGCATTCCGGCGATTAGGAGTTTTTGCCGCGTGGGCATTCAGCGGGGAATCGAGGGCTTGCTTTGCACCGCGTGGGACGACGGTTCTCCCCATCTCGAAACTTATTGGCGCGGCCTGATCGCCCATGCCGAATACTCCTGGGCGGGCGACCGCCGCTCCCGCGAGGATTACGAAGCGGCGTACCGGCAGCGGGAATTCGGTCCTCAAGCCCGCCTCGCGACGATGGCCTTCGAGGACGATCTGGGAGTGGCGCTCAATTATTGGGAAGGAGCGTTCCTCAAGTCCGGCAAGCGGAAATCGCCGAAACGCGACCGGTCGCACTATCAACTCATCGACCTGCCCGACGGAAAAAAATCCGGCGCTTGGAGCAAGACTTACGAGGAACGCATCGCCCGGGCGCGGCAAGAAGTGGAGCGTGCGGAGAGCATCGCCGAGCGGATCGCGAAGACTTCGCGGAGCGCGCGGCGCAACCAGTTCGCGCTCGACCTTTTCGCCGCGCTCAACGCCGTGCAGGCGACCAACGCGCGGACGCTGGCGGCGTTGGCGGACTACGATGCGGCGAAAGCGGACGGTCGGGCGGCCGCGCTCGAGAAGGTCAAAGCGGCGACGGGCGAGTTCAAACAGGCCCGCCGGCGGTTCATGGAGGTGTTTTCCCGGACCCGCATCCCCGCCAATCCGCCGGGCTACCTGCTCGATCAAAACCATCACTCCCATGCGGCGAATATGTTCAACGACAGCGCCGAATGGATGTTCCTCCTCGAAGACGACTTCCACGCCCGGCTGAATGTTTGGATTGAAGTGCAATCCGCCGCGAAGGGTTAACAGCCCGTTGAAAAAGTAATCGGGCGCCATGCTCACGCTTGCGTGAGCATGAGAATCCCGCTGAAAACATGCCCACGGCAAGCGTGGGCATGGCACCCAAAACCAAATAACCGCCTTATTCAACGGGCTGCTGAGGATGTCAACCGCGTTTGCTAACAAAAATCGTAACCGTTCACAGGGGACTGTCCCGATTTTCGCGGCGCAAAAGATGATGGTGCTCTAAAAGTGCTTAATCGCCGCGAAAATGGGACTGTCCCCCTCGCGCCGCGGGAAGGGGACAGGTCCATGATTTCGGCCTACCGTTTGTCCACAAAATACGTTTTCACGCCAAAAAATGGACCAGTCCCCGACCGGGGCGTGAACGCTTACCAAAAATCGAATCCGGGGACGAAATCCGAATTTCGCCCCTCAATCCCAAACCGCGGAGTAAATCGTGAGTTCTCTCATTTCTCGACGGAGCTTTTTGGGGAAGACGGCGGCGTGGGCGGCTGCGGGAGCTACCGTTCCTTATTGGTTCACGGGGAATAACGCCGCGGCCGAGGAAACGCGCTCGAAGAACGATCGGCTGCGGATCGGCGCGATCGGCACGGGCAACCGCGGGCTTTATATCGGCCGCTGGGCGGCGAAATTCGGCGACGTGGTCGCCGTCTGCGATGCCGATCGCCGGCACGCCGAGCAAGCGAAGGCGGCCTTCGGCGGCAAACCGGAGATCTACGAAGACTACCGCAAGCTGCTCGAACGGCCGGACATCGACGTCGTTACCAACGGCACGCCCGACCATTGGCACACCGCCATCAACCTCGCCGCGCTGAAGGCGGGAAAAGACGTTTATGGCGAAAAACCCCTCACGCTCACCATCGACGAAGGCAAGATGCTTTGCAAGACGGTCGAGGAGACGGGCCGGATTTTCCAGGTCGGCACCATGCAGCGCAGCGATAAGTGCTTCCAAACGGCGGTCGAGTTGGTGCGCAACGGGCGGATCGGCAAACTCCAGCAGATTTGGGTCGCCCTGCCGTATTACAGCACCAAGGGCGGACCGTATCCTCCGGCCCAACCGCCCGACGCGCTCGATTGGGACCTCTACCAAGGCCAAGCGCCGCTCCACGATTACTGTCCGCAGCGGACGCACGCGAATTTTCGCTGGTGGTACGAATACGCCGGCGGCATCATCACCGATTGGGGCAATCACCACGTCGATATCGCGCAGTGGGGGCTGGATTGCGAACTCGGCGGCCCGACGTCGGTCGAAGCCCGCGGTTTGTTTCCGAATCCGGAAGGCCCGCTCTATTACAACACGCCCGACCGGTTCTTTTCGCGGATGCAATACGCTAACGGCGTGGAAGTGCTGTTTTTTTCGTCGATCAATCAACGCCGCATCTACGGCGAGGCCGAGCCGAACGCGGAAACCGCGCCCGAACAACTCGATTGGCTCTTCGGCAAAAACGTGCCGGAAGAAATCAAAAAATACGATCGCGACGGCGTCATGTTCATCGGCGCGGAAGGCCGGGTGTTCGTCAACCGCGGCGGCGCGCACGGCAAGGCGGTCGAGGAATTGAAAAACGATCCCCTGCCCGAAAACGCCTGGCGGGCGTACCCCAGCGCCGACCACATGGCGAACTTTTTCGAATGCGTGAAAACCCGCAAAACGCCCTGCACGCCGGTGCAAGTCGAGCATCGCACCGTTACGGCCTGCCACTTGACGAACATCTCCTTGCGCTTGAAGCGGAAACTCCAGTGGGACCCCGTCAAGCAGGAGATCGTCGGCGACGCCGAGGCGAACGCCTGGCAAAAGCGGGAACAACGCGCCCCCTATCTCGTGAACGGATAAGGTAAACAATTGGGAGAAAATCATGGCGCTTTTACGGCGGCGCGAATTTCTGAGAACCGCCGGGGCGGTTAGTCTGGGAGCCGGCCTGCTCGGTCGTTCTCCCCTGCCGTGTTCGGCCGAGGAGGCGGTGAAAGAGGCCGCCAAGGGCGCTCCGAACGCCGAAAAGCTCGGCTGGCGGCTGGGCGTCAACACCTACACCTTTCGGCTATTCACGCTGTTCGAGGCGTTGGATAAAATCGCCTCGCTGGGCCTGAAATACGCCGAATTTTCGCCCGGCGCGCGGTTCGGCAAGGATGATGCGACCGTCGTCGGCGAGACGATGCCGCCGGCGGCGCGAAAAACGCTCAAGAAAAAAGCCGCCGACCTGGGAATCAAACTCATCACCTATTCCGGGAGCGATGTTTTCCGCGACGCCGAATCGAGCAAGCGAACGTTTGAATTCGCCAAGGAGATGGGCGCGGAGAATCTCTACTTCGAAGCGCCGGCGGAGAAGCTCGATTTGCTCGACAAACTCTGCGGCGAGTACGAGATCAACGTCGCCATCCACAATCACCCCAAGCCCGCGCTCTATTGGAGTCCCGACAAGGTGCTCGAGGCCGTCGCCGGCCGAAGCAAGCGCATCGGCGCTTTGTGCGACACGGGCCATTGGAAACGATCGGGCTTGAATCCGGTGGAATGCCTGAAAAAACTGGAAGGCCGGATCGTCTGCTTCCACTTCAAGGATTTGATCCGGGAAGGCGGGGGCTACCACGACGTGCCTTGGGGAACCGGGGTTTGCGATGTCGCGGGGATGCTCGCGGAAATCCATCGCCAGGGCGTGAAAGCGCCGTTTTCCTTCGAGTACGAATACCACTGGGAAAACTCGCTCCCCGAAATCGCCCGATCGGTCGTTTATTTCGAGAAGATCGCCGCGGAACTATTGGCCCAAGCGAAAAGCTAACCGCGCGCCGGTGCCATGCCCACGCTTGTCGTGGGCATGAGGGAGACGG
This sequence comes from Pirellulales bacterium, assembly GCA_020846145.1. Classification (GTDB taxonomy): domain Bacteria; phylum Planctomycetota; class Planctomycetia; order Pirellulales; family Thermoguttaceae; genus JADLEL01. Next base: position 39,488 of record JADLEL010000212.1, read on the forward strand.
GGAAATCCCGCAACATGCCCACGGCAAGCGTGGGCATGGCACCCTCTTCAATTCTTCTCGCGGCAAGACCTACCCGCGCTCTTCCGCGCTGGCCATCACCAATTCGCCCTTGAGAATCCCCTTGAGGCCGCGCAATTGGGAAGCGATTTTTTTGAGCCGGCTTGCCGGGCCGCGGAGCACGATGACCTCCAGGCACAAATCGTGCGTCAGATGCGCATGCATCGTGGAGATCACCAGGTCGGTGTTGTCGTGCTGCAAGCGCGTGAGATGCTCGCGGAGTTGCGGCCGGTGATGATCGTACACCAGCGTGAGGGTGCCCGCCGCGTCCCGGCAATCGGCCTCCCAAGCCTGCACGGTGAGCCGCTCGCGGAGGAGTTGCCGGATGGCTTCGCTGCGCGTGGCGAACTGGCCCGCGCGGCAATAGCCGTCGAACTGTTCGAGCAGATCGTCTTCCAGGGAAACGGAAAAGCGAACGATTTTTGGCATCGTGGATAAGGGGATAGAGGATAGTGGTAACAAAGCCGCTTGCGGCTTCGCAGTGGATCGCCAATGATTTCCCCTGCGTTTTATCTTCTCCATTTTCCCCATCGACGAGAAAAAATCCAGGCACCGACTACTCTAGAGGTGGGGGTTTTGTAAAATTAGCGAGAATATTTCGGCAAATTGGTCGGAATTCGGGAAAAGTCCCGTTGCGTCAAACCGCGGAGGTGGTATGCTACATAGTGCAGGAGCGACAGACGTAGTCGCCCTCGGGGAGCGTGGGCCTGAGAAACCCCGAATCCCGTGTGTTTTTTTCTTGAGTACGCACCGATTTATGGCGGTGCTCGTTTTGGAGTGTTTTTTGCGATGAGTAAGAAATTGTTTGTTGGCGGGTTGAGTTGGGGTACGACCGATGACGGCTTGCATCAGGCCTTCGAGCGTTTTGGCGAGATCGTGGAAGCCAAAGTGATCACCGATCGGGAAACCGGCCGGTCGCGCGGATTCGGTTTTGTATCTTTCACGAACGACGAGAGCGCGATCGGCGCGGCCTCGGAAATGAACGGCGCCATGCTGGACGGCCGGACGATTCGCGTCAATGAGGCGGAGAATCAAGCGCCCAAGCAGCGCGGCGGCGGCGGGGGCGGCGGACGCGGCGGCTATGGCGGCGGACGCGGCGGACGCGGCGGCGGCGGACGCGGCGGTTACGACGATTAAGTTTTATGGCGGATACGTTCGACGCCATGCTCCGCGCAAGGCGCGGGCATGGCTCCCGAATCGCGTCGCCGCAAAAGAATCACCGTCGTTATCGCTCCAAGCTCTTCCGAAAATCCCTCTCTTGGAGAGCGGATGGCGCTGGTCGTCTGTCCCGAGTCGGGATCGGTTTGCCGCGATTATCACTTTCCGACGGATTCCCAAACTGTCGCGGCAGGCTGGAAACCCGTGCCACGCTAAAGATCTCGCGCAGGCTTCGGCCCCGAGGTCTTTTTCGTGTTTCTTGGAGGAGAAACCGCAAGGTTTCGCTAAGGAATTTTCTTTATTGAGGCCATTCATTCCATGAAAGCCGGCGTCCGAACTATCCGTTGCCTCTTGGTTCTGGCAGTTCTCGTTCCCGCGCTCGCCGCCGCCGCCGATCGCCGCCCCTTCGCCGAGGGCAAATTCGAAAAGGGCGAGCTTCGCTACATCAACGACCTGCCGGTGCTGATCGTCGCCGGCTCGCCGGAAGAGATGGGCCGCCAGAAGGGCGCGCTCACGGGCGAGATCATCCCCAAAATCGTCGAGTATCCCAAACGCTTGTTGCAGTATGCGGAGACCAGTCCCGACCGCGAAAAGAAGCTCCACGCCATGGCCGAAGCCCTGGCGCCGCAAATCCCCGCCGACCACCGCGCCGAAATCCGCGCCTTCGCCAAGCAGACGAACATGGAAGGGCGCTGGGACCTGGGCGTGCTTTCCAACGTGATGGTCGATATCTACCGCGGCGGATTCGCCTGCTCCTCGATCATCGTCGATGCCGAACATTCGACCACCAAAGGACCGCTGTTCGGAAGAAACCTCGATTTCTACACCCTCGGATTGATCGACGACTACAACCTCGTCACCGTCCACCGCCCGACGGGCAAGCGCGCCTTCGCCACGATCGGCTTCCCCGGCCTGTTCGGCTGCGTCTCCGGCATGAACGACGCGGGCCTGGCCGTCGCCGTGCACGAAGTCTGGATGTCGCGCGACAAGGCCTCGATGTACAATCCCAAAGGCGTGCCTTACACTTTCTGTTTCCGCCGCATTTTGGAGGAATGCGCGACGGTCGCGGAAGCGGAAAAGCTGCTCCGCTCGACCGAGCGCACCACGCTCTTGAACCTCGCCGTTTGCGACCCGAAGGACGCGGCCGTGTTCGAGATGACGCCCAAAACCGTCGCCGTCCGCCGCGGCGAAGACGGACTGACCCTCTGCACGAACCATTTCCGCACCGGCGATTTGGCGACCATCACCTGGTGCCCCCGCTACGGCGCGCTCGCCCGCAGTTCCGGCCACCTGCCCATGAGCGTGGCCGACGTGGCCGAACGGCTGCACCAGGCGAACATGCGCAAGCTCACGGTGCAATCGATGGTCTTCGAGCCGGCTCCGCTGATCCTCCATCTCTCGATCGGCCCGGCCCCCGCCTCCGCCCATCCCCTGAAGAAGCTCGAACTCCAGCCGCTTTTCGGGCCGTGAAGCGAACGGAAACGATCCGCTCGCGGAAGCGACCGGGTAGCGACCGTGGAACTTGGGGGGGATTGAAGTTTTACTCCGATTTCATCATTCGTTTTAGATCGACCGCTTGTAGCCGAGTTTCATTGCTGCTATAAAATCGGCTTAGGCGTTGCCCGACAATAAGTTGCCGGAATCGTAGTAGGCACACTCCGTGTGCCGTCCGCATCGTAGTAGGCACACTCCGTGTGCCGTCCGCGAATTACGGCACACGGAGTGTGCCTACTACATAGGAATTCGGTAGTTTATTGTCGGACAGCGCCTTACCTGCGAAGTTAGGCCGTTTTCCACCATTTTTTCGGAGGTTGCTTTCATGATCATCGGCGTGCCCAAGGAAGTGAAAAAGGACGAATATCGCGTGGGATTGCTGCCGGTCGGGGTCGAGGAATTGACGCGGGCCGGACATAACGTGCTCGTGCAAAGCGGCGCGGGTCTGGGTTCCGGCCTGTCCGACGACGCCTACCAGAGCCAAGGCGCGGAGATGGTCGGCACGCTCGAGGAAGTCTTCGCGCGGTCGGAAATGATCATCAAAGTCAAAGAGCCGCAGCCCGTCGAAATCGCCAATCTGCGGAAGGGCCAAGTCGTCTTCACCTACTTCCATCTCGCCGCCGACCGCGGACTGACCGAAGGATTGTTGAACTGCGGCTGCATCGCCGTGGCTTACGAAACCCTGAGCGACAACCAGGGCCGGCTGCCGCTCTTGGTGCCGATGAGCGAAGTCGCCGGGCGGATGAGCATTCAGGAAGGCGCGAAGTACCTCGAACGCCCGCAAATGGGCCGCGGCATTCTGCTGGCGGGCGTGCCGGGCGTCGAGCCGGCGCACATCACGATCCTCGGCGGCGGCGTGGTCGGCACGAACGCGGCGAAAATCGCCGCCGGCTTCCGCGCCAACATCTCCATCCTCGATATCAACATGGACCGCCTCCGCTACCTCGACGACATCATGCCGCCGAACGTTACCGTGCTTTACAGCGACCGGCACATCCTCCGCGAACAGCTCAAGCAGGCCGATTTGGTGATCGGCGCCATTCTCGTAACGGGCGCGAAGGCGCCGCGGCTGATCGCGCGGGAAGACTTGAAACTCATGAAGCCCGGCAGCGTGATCGTCGATGTGGCGGTCGATCAGGGCGGCTGCGTCGAGACCACCCGCCCCACCACGCACAGCGACCCGACGTACATCGTCGATGACGTTTTGCACTACTGCGTGGCGAACATGCCGGGGGCGGTCGGCCGCACCAGCACCTTTGCGCTCTGCAACGTAACCTTGCCGTGGGCATTGCAGATTGCCAACCGCAACATCCTCCCCGCCGCCAAGGCCAGCCCGCCCATCGCCCGGGCGATCAACCTTTTTGAAGGCGAAGTTACCAATAAAGCCGTCGCGGAAACCTTCGGCATGAAGTACAATTCAAAGTTCGAGTGTTAATGCCGTTCAGGAGCGACAAAAAGTTAGTTTAGTAGGATATTTTCATGCCCGAACAATTTTCCCCTCTCGTCGGCATCGTGATGGGCAGCGACAGCGATTGGCCGAAGATCAACGGCGCGGCTGCCGCGCTCGACGAGTTCGGCGTTTCCTACGAAGTTCACGTGATGAGCGCGCACCGCACTCCGGAGATCGTCCGCCAGTTTGCCACGATGGCGGCGGCGCGGGGCATCAAGGTGATTCTCGCGGCGGCGGGCGGGGCGGCCCATCTGGCCGGCGTGGTCGCCTCGCACACCACGCTGCCGGTGATCGGCATTCCGGTGCCCACCGAACTGGCCGGCGGGCTGGACTCGCTGCTCTCGATGGTGCAGATGCCCGGCGATGTGCCCGTGGCCACCGTCGGCGTCGGCAGCGGCGGGGCGCGCAACGCGGGACTCCTGGCGGTGCAGATTCTGGCGTTATCGAACGACGGCCTGCAAGAAAAACTGGCCCATTTCCGGCACAAACTCGCCGAAAAAGTCACCGCCAAGGACGCCGCGCTGCAAGCCAAATTGGCCCCAGGCAAGTAATTCGGAATTCGCGATTCTACCTATTTCCGTTGCGGATTCATGCGTAGGGTGGGTCAAGCTTTAGCGCCGACCCACCAAAATCGGGAGAATTCTCTTTCCGCAACTGCAACTACTTACGGCCTCCCGCCGTTTCCAGGCATTGATCGCGGATTTTGCGTCTTTACAATCCCGGCGGCGGGCATATAATAACCAGCGCAACGACCTTTTGGGTGGTATTGGTCTGCGGCTTTTCTTGCGGCAGAGCCATCGATGATAAGAAATTTTCCTCATCCTCCAACCAAATATCTTCTATCCCGGAAGCGAAATCCATGACCATCAAAATCACCTGTTCCGCGTTCGAAGAAGGGCAACGGATTCCGAAAAAGTACACCGGCGAGGGCTTCGACGTTTCGCCGCCGCTTGCGTGGTCGGGCGTGCCCGAGGAGGCGAAGGAATTGGTGCTCGTCTGCGACGATCCCGATGCCCCCACGCCGGAACCTTGGGTGCATTGGGTAATCTACAAAATCCCCGCCAACGTTGCCGGCTTGAAGGAGGACATTCCCCGCAAGACTCGGCTCACCGACCCGCCGGGCACTTTGCAGGGCAAAAACTCGTGGCAGGACCACCAAAACATCGGCTATCGCGGTCCCATGCCCCCGCCCGGACATGGAACGCACCATTATTACTTCAAATTATATGCCCTGGAGGCCAAATTGGCCGTCGAGGCCGGCATGGACCTGAAATCGCTCATGAAGGACATCGAAGACCATATCCTTGCCGAAGGGCAACTGATGGGCACGTACTCAAGGTGAGTTTGGCACTTTTTACCCAGGCCCTTGGCGCGACATTTTTTCCTCCGAAAGAGTCTCCCTTCTCCATCGAATCCCGATTAGGAGTTTTTCATGTACGCCTCCGTTTCGTTTCGCGGTCGATCGAATTTGCGGCCCTTTTGGATTCGCGGTTCGCTGCCGGTTCTCTTGGGAGCATTGATTGCGGCCGGCGGATGCGGCCCGAAAATCCCGGAGTTGATCCCCGTCGAAGGCCGCGTAACCTTCAAGGGAGGCGCCTGGCCCAAGGCGGGATTGATCGATTTCACTTGCCACGAGCCTGCTCCGGGCTTTCCCGGCCGCAGCGGCGTGGGCGAATTCGGCGTGGACGGCAACTTCAAAGTCAAGACGGGCGAACACGTCGGACTCATGCCCGGAACCTACCGCATCACCGTCTCTTGCTGGGAGAAGCCGCCGGGCGAAAATTTCAAAGGATTGAGCCATCTACCCGAAAAATTCACCACCGCCGACAAAAGCGGCTTGGAACTGAAAATCGAGCCGGGCCATTCGGGGACCGTCACCTGGAATCACGATTTCCCCTCAAGGCAATAACCGCGGTGGAGAGTTGCCCTCATGCCGGCGGATAGCGCCAACGCTTGCCTGCCGTCGAAAAAATGGCGGTCAAAGCCCACCCTGCAATTCGCCGAGTTGAGTCGTCGCAAAGGAATAAATTACCGAATTGGAAAGTAGTAGGCACACTCCGTGTGCCGTAATTCACAGACGGCACACGGAGTGTGCCTACTACGATTTCGGCAACTTATTGTTTTACGGTTCCTAAGGCACGTGGCAACGCGCTTCGCCGCGCTTCAGCAAATACTGCTGATGGTACTCCTCGGCGGGATAGAACGGCCCGGCGGCGACGATTTCGGTAACGACCGGCCGCTTGAACTTGCCGCTTTGCGCGAGCCGCTGCTTCGAGGCTTCGGCGGACGCTTTTTGCGCGGGCGAGTGATAGAAGATCGCCGAGCGATACTGCGTGCCCGTATCCGGCCCTTGGCGGTTGAGCGTGGTCGGATCGTGGGCGTTCCAAAACGCGTCGAGCAATTGCTCGTACGACGCTTGGGCCGGATCGTATTCCACGAGCACCACTTCGGCATGGCCCGTGCGGTCGGTGCAGACCTGTTGGTAGGTCGGATTCTCCGACGTGCCGCCGGCGTAGCCGACGGTGGTTTTGAGCACGCCCTTCAGCGTGCGAAAGGCCTCTTCCACGCCCCAAAAACAGCCCGCGGCAAACGTCGCTTTTTCCATGAGAACGCCTGTTGGCAAGTGAATTCGTCCGTCGGTTATGGCCGATGCCGTTTGTTCCCGCGAAGTATGCTCGCGCGAAATCGCGCAGGCGAGAAAGCTCGCGGCGCACGCGGCGAAAAAATATCGGTAACCGTTCACAGGGGACTGTCCCGATTTTCGCGGCGCAAAAGATGATGGTGCCGCAAAAGTGCTTAATCGCCGCGAAAATGGGACTGTCCCCCTCGCGCCGCGCTACAGTTTGTCCGCAAAATACGTTTTCCCGCCGAAAAATGGACCAGTCCCCGACCGGGGCGTGAACGCTTACAAATATCGGTATCCAATCGACATCGTATCCCATTATACACTCGTCCGCAACCGGAGAAGGCTTTCGCCATTCCCCGCGGTGGAGTTCGTTAGCTTGACAAGGCGGCTTGAATGTTCATAATCAACATGAAATATCATTCGAGCGAGGAACGTTCATGGGCCAAGCCGCGCGTCAAAAACAAATCTGCGAACTGATCGCCCAGCGCGGCGAATGCTCGATCGAGGAACTGGTCGAGCGTTTCGGCGTCAGCGGCATGACCGTCCGCCGCGATTTGCAGGCCTTGGCGGACGTCGGCAAAGTAATCCGCACGCACGGCGGCGCGGCGCTGGCCGAGCGCGTCAGCTTCGAGTTCGAATTCCTCAACCGCGTCCGCGAGAACCAGGCCGCCAAGAGCGCCATCGCCGCCGCCGCCGCCGCGCAAATCGAGGAAGGCGAATCGGTGATGCTCGATTCGGGCACCACCACGCTCGAATTGGCCAAGCGGCTGCGGGGAAGGCGGCGCCTCACGGTGATTACCTCCTCGCTCCCCATCGCCGCGCAACTGCAATACGACTCGCAGATCGAGGTCTTGCTGCTGGGCGGCCGCTTGCGCGCGTCGTCGCCCGATCTGGCGGGCGCGCTCACCGAATCCAATCTCGAAACGCTGCGGGCCGACGCCGCCTTTCTCGGCGCCGACGCCATCGACGGCCGAGGCGAGGTCTATCAAGAGTCGCCCGAAGTGGCCCGAATGCTCGCGCGGATGGCCGCCTCGGCGGGCCGGGTGTACGTCGTCGCCGACGGCTCGAAGCTGGGAAAGACCGCGCTCTGGCGGTTCGGCCGCCTCGCCGAATGGACCGCCCTGATTACCGACGCCGCGGCCGACCGCGCGCTGCTCGCCGCGCTGAAAAAGGCCGGCGTCCGCGTCATCAAGGCCGGTTAGTAGCCCGTTGAAAAATGATCGGGTGCCATGCTCACGCTTGTGTGAGCATGAGAATCCCGCCGAAAACATGCCCACGGCAAGCGTGGGCATGGCACCCAAAACCAAATAGCCGCCTTTTTTAATGGCCGGTTAATACATCATCAGCATCACGCCGACGACGGAAACCATGGCGCCCAAGGCCGCGCGCGGGCTGACTTTTTCTTTGTAAATAGAGATGCTCAGCGGCATGATGAGCACGGGCGTGGCGCTGGCGATGGTGGTAACCACGCCGGTGGAAGGGCAGACTTGCAAGGCGTACATGAACAGGCTCATGCCGAGAACCGGCCCCAGGACCGTGCCGAACAAGAGGATTTTCATCGCCTCGGCGTGGCGCAGCCCCCTGCCGATTTGTCCCCAGCGCCGCAGCAAGGTCAACATCGGCGGATAGCAGAGCAGTGCGGCGAGGATGCGAATCTGCGTCGCGGCCAGCGGATCGTCGCCGGGGCCGATGCCCTTTTTCGCCAACAAGGTGCTCAGGCCGCCGATCACCGCCGCCGCGATCGCCATGACCACTCCCGAACTGAAATCCTTGCGATGGTGGATTTCCTTGGGCGATTCGGGCCGTTCGAGGATCACCCAAACGATCCCCGCGAGCGTTACCGCCATGCCGAGCAAGTTGACCGCGCCCAGCGATTCCTCGAAATAGTAATACCCAAGGATCGCCACCAGCACCGGAGTGATGGATTGCAGCAGCAACGTCAAACGGGGGCCGATGACGAGGAATGATTTAATGACGAGAATATCGCACACGAAGTAGCCCAGGACACCGGAGATGGCTAGGATTGCCCAAGCTTGCCGGCCGACATCGGTGGGAATCCACAAGCCGCGCGCCAGCCATCCCCAGCACGCCAAGATCAAGCTGGCGGCGGCCAAACGCAGGGCGCCGACCGCCATCACGCCGATCCGCCTGGCCGTCGAAGTCCAAGCCATGACCGAAAACGTCGCGCAGCAGGTCATCGCCACCGCAGCCAGTTCGCCCGGATGGCGATGATAGAATTCCAACAGGGAAGATGCGCCCATTCTCGCGGAACGGATGATGGCCAGGGGGGAATTTCGGGGGGACGTTCATTGTACTCGGCTGCCTCCCGCCGAAAAAAGGGCATTCTGGAAAAATGTCCGATAAATCACATTTCCATCTTGTGGTGGTACGCATATAGAGTTATATAAGGAAGCGGATTCCTCCTGCCGGGCGAAGCGCGTAACATCCTTATGAATTTAAGGACCTGTCCAACATTAACTCCGCGATTTTCTCGTTCCCAGGCTCCCGCCTGGGAACGCAATGTCCGCGAGGCTCCCGCCTCGCAGAATCGCCAACCAAACCGTGTCCGCAACGAACAAAACGCGGTCTTGATACTGGACAGG
>JADLEL010000213.1 GCA_020846145.1 Pirellulales bacterium
CACCCGCTAAAATACACACGCCTTCACGGCGCACGGACAGGTCCATGTTTTCGGCCTGCCGTTGGTCCGCAAAATACGTTTTCATGCCGAAAAATGGACCGGTCCCCGATCGGGGCGCGACGCTTACGAAAAAGACTTTTTGATAATGGGCGTCCGCGCCTCCGGACGCGATTAACCGGAATGCGCATGATCTTTCGCATCCGCGGTGGGTTGCGACCAGCAGGAAGAGCATAACGGAGCAACTTTTTCATTGCTAAAAGCCAGCGCAAAAGACTCGGTGAGGCAGCGGCTGCAGGGCAGCGGTTCGAAATGCTTCAAGAGGGGATTCCAATAAACGTCGTGAATTCGCTTCGCTTGCTTGCGAAGCACTTCGAGACGGATGCGCATGACGGGCATTTCCGTGCGAATCAGCACCAACGGGCGCAACGTCGCTTCCATCGCGTACCGCTGGTCCAACTCGATGAGCTTGCGCCGCAATTCCAGATCGACGGCCCGCTTTTGGGACTCGCTCTCCATTTTTCCGGCTTCGATCTCCTCCGCGCTCTCCACGTGCCGAGGCCGCGACTTTCGCGCGTTCGCTTCGCGGAGCATGGCATTATAGTAATCGCGCAGCCGCTTCCGATCGCGTTGCAAGCGGCCTTCCATGCGGGCGATGAATTCGCCCGCCATCGCCCTAATCTTCCGACCGACGGCGGACGCCGCGCGCTCGAAAGTGTCGTGGGGAGCCGCTTCCACGCACCGGCCGGGCTGAAGTTCCCAAAGCGCGAGCGGATCGGGCAGATCGACGACCGCGCCCGACGCGGCGTTCACCGTCGCCGTCGTAAGCGCTTCCCAGCGGTCCTCCGAAGCCAACGTCGCGAGGAACCGCCACGTATGGTATTCGAGCGAAGTCGCCGAGATGTCGCGCGGCCGCACCCGGACGTTGAGCCAACTGAAGGTCTTCGCCAAAGCCTCTTCCAGTTGACTGCGTTTCAAATACAACTCCGGCAAGCGGAACGCGCCGATGCGGGGTTCCGGCTCCAGCAACCGTCCCGCCGTTTCCATGAACTCGCCGGCTAGATTGACCGACCATCCCGGCCCGCCGCCTTCCTCGGAGAGCCGGACCTCTTCCTTGCCGTCGGGCAACACGGCGGCGACGTCGGGCGGAACCACGGCGGTGCCCGCGGCGGCGTCCTCGGGCCAATCGACCAGTCCGCCGCGGCGCTCCAAGAGCTTTGCCGTGAATGCGTGCAACTCCTTTTGCAGGGTCGTGCTCATTCGTAATCGTCTCCGAACAACGCTTCGTCGAGTCGTTTCGTTTGCAGATATTCTTCCTGGGCCGCGAGCAGGGAGTTCCCCAGGGAATCGAAGGAATCCCGCAGTTCCCGCGCGTCCCGCGACTTCAACCAGAGAGCCAACACCAAGGACTCGAATTCCTCGCCCCCTTCGAGGTTCCCCAGAATGGAGCCGATTTCGCCCACCACCAACTCGAACATGCGGATTTTTTCGTGCAGCAAGGCGAGAATCCGCGCCTCCAGCGAGTCGGCGGTGCAGAGATTGAAAATGAACACCTCCCGCGTTTGGCCGATGCGGTGGATGCGTCCCACGCGCTGCTCGATCCGCATCGGGTTCCAGGGGAGATCGAAGTTGACCAGCGCGTTGGCGAATTGGAGATTCCGCCCTTCGCCGCCCGATTCCGAACAGAGCATGACCGGCACGGACTCGCGAAACGCCGCGACGGCGGCATCCTTTTGCAGTTCGGTCTCTCCGCCGGAATAGGTGCTGAAAGGCACGTTCGCCTCCCGCAGCAGTTGTTGCACGTGTTCGAGCGTTCGGCGGAAAGTGGCGAACACCAAGAGCTTATTGCCGCCGCTCTGGCGCACGATCTCGAGCAGTTTTTCGTCCTTCGCCGAACGGCCGATTTCGGCGGCCTGGCGGATAAGCTCTTGCACCCGCGGATCGCCGCCCGCGATGTTTTCCAGCGACTGGGCCAGCGCCCGGGGATGACTCCCGGCCGCCATCAGCAACGCGCTGAGTTGCCGGCGGGAAAGCGGCGAATGCTCCGTCGCGTCGTCGCCTGGCCGCGTGAAGTTATCGGAGTGTTCGGAAAACCGGGATCCGTTTTCTTCCGCCTGCTCGTTTTCTTCGATATCCCCCGGGCCGTCCAAAACTTTTCGCCGCCGCAGATAATCGTCCAACCGCGCATAGAGCTGCAATTCAGCGCCTTGCGGCTGCGCCATGAGCGTCTGTGCGTAGCGCGGCGGCAGATTCATCCGCACCATGCTCCGCGTGTTGCGGATCATCACCTCGCCCAAGAGCGACCGCAAGCGATCCCGATTGCGCGGATCGCGGGGGTTGCCGCGGCGGACGTACTGCTTCTTGAATTCCGCCTCCGTTTTCAGATGCCCCGGCTCCAAGAGCGTCAGCAGATTGTAAAGCTCCACGAGGTTGTTTTGCACCGGCGTGGCGGTCAGCAGGAACAAGTGCCGCCGCTTCAAGGCGTTGATGAACCGCCAATTGCGCGTCGCGCGGTTCTTGCAGTGATGGGCTTCATCCACGATCACCAGATCCCAAGCCGCCTCGGTGATTCCTTGCGCCCGCCGCATGCTCTTCGCGAAGGGAAGCGAGACCAGAATGCGGTCGTTTTCCGCCCAATAGTCCGGCTTGTCCGCCGCGCCGCCGCGCGGAGGAACGGAGAATTCCAGGCCGAACTTCTCCCGCAATTCTTCATGCCACTGGGAAACCAACGTCGTAGGCGTCAAAATCAGCACTCGTTTGACCAATCCCCGCAACAGGTATTCCCGCAGCAGCAGGCAAGCCTCGATGGTCTTGCCCAATCCGACCTCGTCGGCCAAAAGCACTCGACCGCGAAAATGCCGTAAAACTTTGCGCACCGTCTCGATCTGGTGCGCGAAATGCTCGACGCCCCGCAGGCCTTCCAAGCACATCAGTTGGTCGAACCCGCGCAACAAACCGAGCCGCGCATGTTCCAGATGCAGCCACAATCCTTCCCGGTCTCCCGTCGCAGGCCCCGCAAGATTCGGAAAAATGCGAAAGGTGACCGGTATCCCGCCCGAAGACCGCCAACTCAGGGAAGATTCGAGTGCCGTAAACGCCGCATGGAGATCGTCGGATGCGATAGGGGCTTCAATCGCCGCAAACTTGTTGGATGGACTCACTTCCGTTCGGTCCCGATTTACGGGCCTCCTCCGATAAGGCGATCCCTGTCGCTCCGTGCAACTTTCCTACCGGGATTTTCCATCATTCTTCGTCCGCTGTCAATTGTACCCCGACAAGAAATCCACGTCGCGGAAACGGGATGGCCGCGGGGGGCGGATTCTTTTATCGGTGGGCAAAATCCAAGAGGCCGCCGCTAAAGTACCTGTCCAACATCATCTCCGCGATTTTCTCGTTCCCAGGCTCCCGCCTGGGAACGCAATGTCCGCGAGGCTCCCGCCTCGCAGAATCGCCAACCAAACCGTGCCCGCCTTGAACAAAACGCGGTCTTGATACTGGACTGGTTCTAAGCGTTCACGCCCCGGTCGGGGACGGGGTCCATTTTTCGGCGAAATGACGTATTTTGGGGACAAACGGCATGTCGCCCGCGGCGCGAGGGAGACAGTCTCATTTTCGCGGCGATTAAGCATTTTTTCGGCGTCATCATCTTTTACGCCGCGAAAATCGGGACAGTCCCCCGTGAACGGTTACGTAGTTTCAATCGCTCAACCTCTTGTTCAACTGGTTGCGGCGATGTAACGGAGCGCGAATTGTCGGGAAAATGCCGCCCTGGTTTAAGCCATGCCGACAAGGGGCTAGAGCATCAGAAATACTGTCGCCCTAACCAGTTGGCATTGCTCAACTTACGACGTATTGGCGTGGTTTGGGAAAAATTCGGGATTTTTCTTGACAATTTGCCGGCGGCTTATTAAAATGAATGCAACCGGTTGCAACGCCATGCTTTTCAAATTGTAATCGGATTGAATGCTTGTGTTTGGATACTCATTAACCGTCGTAAATTGTAGCACGGTAACTTTTTTTCATAAAAGTGCGATTCGTTTGGTTCGGATTCAATCGGTTTAATTTTTCAAGCACGTTACCTGGAATATCAGGTTCCATTCCACGCACGAACACTTTTCCCATCCTGGAGGCTACCTATTGAAGAATTCGTTCAATTTTTGAGTTCGCGGGGTGTAATTTGGCCCCTCAGTCGCGATCTCCAATCAACTATTTCCGCAGGTCGCGGGCCGCGGATTTAATTCGCGTTTACCGGCTTGGCGGAAGGATCGGCGCAGCCGCGTCGAGAAAGATCCATCCCGGAAATTTTTCGCGATGCGGCGGGAGGGCTCGTTTGTACGTAGTGCATCGGCAAGTTTTGCGCGGGTGCATGATGAAGTTCATTGAAATCGAAGCGCGGGGCATTTTCGATTTCGGCGGGCACAAGATTTCCCGCACAAGATGAAATCGGCGAATACCTTGCCGGAGCGTTTTCCTTCGAGCACGTCGAGAAACATTCATCCCGGAAATGTTCTCGATGCGGCGGAGGATTCGCGTTTGCGCCAGGCATTGCGAGTTTTGCGCACGACCGTAGGAGCGGATTGCGGGCAGGGGGCAATTTCCTTGCTTTTCAAGAGCGCGCTATTAAACAACCTTTCGAAAAGGACTACAACTTATGAACCGATTACCGAATTGCTTTGTGTTTTTCGCGATTGCGGGTTTGATCGCGGCAATGCCGACTTTTGCCGCCGCCGCGGCGTGGAATGTCGCTTCCGGCGATTTCAACGTCGGCGCGAACTGGGATACGACCTCGATTCCGGGCGCGGGCGAAGCCGCGTTGATTCAAAACGACGGCACGGCCACGCTTTCCGGCGCCTTCCCCAATACGATCGCGTATTTTGCCGTGGGCTCGGCTACCAATACGGGGACGTTGGCGCTGCAATCCAGTGCGGTTTTGAACGTCACCAATACGACCTCCTCGACCGTCGGCTCGTCCACGGGCGTCGCCTACCTTACTCTTAAGGACACTGCCGAACTCAACTTCGACGCGGGAACCGTAACCAATCTGGCTCCTCTAGTCGCCGATCGAGCGGTGCTGACGGTCCAAGACTCGGCGGTCGCGAATTTCGGCCGAATGAGGATCGGCCGGGAGGGATCCGCCGCCGTGTATCAGACGGGCGGCACGATCAAGACCATCAACACGACAACCCCGTCGGGGTGGTATTTCGGCGTGAATACACTCGCCAGCTACGGCTACTACCGCATTTCCGGCGGCTCGTTCCTCGATAATACGAATAACGAATTCGCGTTCGGCTACTACGGCACGGGAATCATGGATCAATCCGGCAGCAGCTCGGTGACGTTCGGACGCACCATGCGTTTGGGCGGCGGGCTGGGTTCCTATGGCGAATACAACATGAGAGGCGGCGTCGCCAGTTTCAACGCCGTGGGTTGGAACTCGCACGTGGGAATCGGCGGCGACGGCGTTTTGAACATCAGCGGCGGCACCATGTCGTCTTACGCCAAATTCTATCTTGGGTATTACGGCGGCAAGGGAATTGTCAACATCGGAACCGCGGGCACCGCGGGAGGCACGCTCGCCATCACCTCCTTCTTCAATAGTACCGGCTTGGGGATCATCAATTTCCACGGCGGCACGCTGAAGGCGATTTTAAGCGCCGAAAACGCCAATTTTCTCGACGGCACCACGAATTACATCTACGGCGGAGGGGCCGTCATCGATACCGACGGCAACAACGTGAAAATCACCAGCGAATTGCGGGCTCCCACCGGTTCCGGCCTGTCGAGCATTCCGCTGACCGGCAATGGATCGGGTTACATCGGCGCTCCCGCGGTGCGAATCAGCGGCGGCGGCGGCGCGGGCGGCTCCGCCGTGGCGAACTTCGATCCCGTCACGGGAACGGTAACGGGAATCACGATCACCAATCCCGGAATTTATTCCTTCACTCCGACCATCACGTTGGAAGGCGGCGGAGCGACCACGGCCGCGACCATCGACTACTCCGGCCTCGCGCTCGCCGGCAACGCTTCCGGCGGCCTGACCAAAATCGGCCTGGGAAAACTCACCTTGGCCGGCAACTGCACGTTCACCGGCCCCGCCTCCATTCAGCAGGGCACGTTGGAGTTGGATAAAATCGAATATGCCGGCAGCGCCATCGCGGTCGCCGCCGCGGGCACGCTCGCCGGCTCCTCGCCGGATTTTTGGTCCATTGCCTATCCCGCGACGACCGTTTCTTCGGGAGGGAGCATCGCTCCCGGTTCTCCCGGCAGAACGCTCGCGCTCGATTCGCTCGCCCTTTCCAATAATTCGAACCTGAAATTCTCGTTCGACGGTCCGGGCAACGTCGATGCGATCCAAGTCGTCAACAATGCCTCGTCCTCCGGCGGAGCGGCGACCGTCAATGTGAGCTTCACCGGCGTACCCTCGTCTCCCACGGTTCTGCTCAGCGCGGGCGGAACGCTCGACGCGAATCTCACTTTCGTATTGCCGGCTCCCGCGCTCGATAGTTTCGACGGGATCAACACCTCGAGCGCGACGCTGACCACCGTGTACGGCGCCGGCGGGAGCGTAACCTTGAGTCCCGCGGGCGCGATCGCCGATCCCGCCTGGAACAATGCCTCGGGCGGAAGCTGGAGCACTGCCGCGAATTGGGGCCCTCCGAACACGGTCCCCAACGGCGGCGATAAACGCGGCATGTTCACCGCTTCGCTGGGCGGCCCCGTCGCAATTCCCGTCTCCTTGGATATCAGTCCGCAGTTGAGCTCGCTGATCTTCAAAGGCGCATCCGGCGAATCCTACACGATTACGCCCACGGATAGCGGCAAGACGATTACGCTAAAATCCACGATCGCCCCGGATTGGCACGTTTCGGTCCTCTCCGGCGAACACGCGGTGGCCGCCGGATTGAAGTTGGCCGCCGGCGCGGGACAGTCGGTCATCCGCCTGGCGGACTCCTCCCATTTAACCTTGAGCGGAGTTCTCAGCGACGACACGACCGCCGCGGGATTTAGTTTCGAAGGAAACTTCAATGCCGGCACGGGCACGGGAGTGCTGACGCTCTCGGGCGCCAGCACCTACAGCGGACCGACGGTCATTCGCAGCGGCGTCTTGGAGGTTACCGGCTTGAGCGACGCCGGCGCGGCCGGCCCGCTGGGCGCCGCCGCCGCCTCGCCGTCGAATCTGGTGTTCCAGGGCGGCACGTTGAAGTACGTCGGCGGTTCGTCCGGTTCTACGAACCGCGGCTTCACCCTGCTGGGCAGCGCCGGCATTTCGACCGCTCAAGACATCACCTTCTCGGGAAAAGTCACCGGCACGCCGCAGACCTGTAATTTCACGAAAACCGGCGCGGGCGGCCTGAAGTTGAGCAGCGTTCTCAGCGATATGGCATTCAAAAACCTGTACGTGGATGAAGGCTCGTTGAGCCTCGAAGGCACTTCGACCACGAAGCCCACTTACACCGTCTTGGATGGTCTGTACGGCGATCTCGTCGTGGGGATGAACGCTCATGCCGCCACCTTGAACCTCACCAACGTCAATTTGGCGTTCGGGAGCGGGAACCTTTATGTCGGCAATGGGGCCGGTGCTACCGGCTTCGCGAACATCAACGCGGGCGTCAAAATCACCAGCGAAAACCAATTCTGGTGGTTGGTCGGCGTCGATGGCGCGCAGGGCGTCGTCAACCAAACCGATGGCAACGTCCAAGTAGGCGTGCTGACTCAAATCGCCACGGGCGCCAGTTCCTGGGGCGTCCATAACCTCAGCGGCGGAATCCTTAAAAACGATTACGATTTCCAGGTCGGCGCTGCCGACGGCATGGGCGTATTCAATCAAACCGGCGGCACCCACAACGTGGGGCGATTATCGATTATCGCCAACGACGCCACATCCTGGGGCGTTTATAACATGAGCGGTGGAACCGCCGATATCAACAGCAATGGATGGTCGTTTAACATCGGCAATAGCGGCACCGGCCAGGGCATCGTCAACCTCAGCGGCTCCGCTCACATGACTTCGGGCACGGTTTTCCTCGGCGTTTATGACACCGGCACGGGGATCCTCAACCTCGGCGCCGTGGGAAGCGGCGGGGGACTTCTTTCCGTAGCCGCCATCGGGCAGTACAGCGCGAGCCCCGGCACTTCCACCGGCTACCTCAATTTCCACGGCGGCGTTTTACAGGCTACCGCCGACAGCACGTCTTTCCTGGGCGCCTATGCCCAGATGGACGGGATATATATCTATAAGGAAGGCGCCAAGATCGATTCAAACGGCCATGCCATTACCATCGACTCGGCACTGCTCATTCCCAGCGGCCAGGGCGTGACGGGCATAAGCCTCGCGAACGCCGGCAGCGGTTATATCGGCGAGCCTCTGGTCCAGATCACCGGCGGCAGCGGGACGGGCGCGACGGCCAGGGCCGTGATGTCCGGCGACCACGTCGATCACATCGAAATCACCAATCCGGGGACGGGCTATCTCGGCACCGATGTCCTGACGGTGAGTTTGGTCGGCGGAGTAGGAGCCGGCGGCACTTCGGCAACGGCCGGCGCCGTCGGCTTTGCCGTCAACGACACCACCGGCGGCCTGACCAAATTGGGCGCCAGCACGTTGACCTTGAGCGGCTCGTTGTCCTACCTCGGCAACACGTTCGTCAACCAAGGCACGTTGACCATCACCACGCCGCTGAACACCCCGGCAGCCTCCGTATCGGTGGCGACGGGCGCAACGCTTAACGCCGCCTCCATCGTGGCGAATTCGTTGAACGTCGGCGTTCCGCCGCTCGCGGCGGCCGCCGTCCCCGAACCCGGCTCCCTCGCCCTGCTGGCCTTGGCCGGACTGGCGGGAGCCTTGGCTTTCCTTCGCCGCAAATAGGTAGCGGCATTTCAATCCCTCCGGCACGGAGCGGCGCGCAAGCCCGCTCCGTGCCGGTTTTCATGCCAGGCGGCGGGATTCGAACCTGCAACCCGGCATGTGGTTGATTTTGAGGAAATATCGATATGCCATTTTTCTGCGCCCGATAATGCAGTTTGGGATTTCCGACCCTGGCATGTACCGGTATGGCGAGACGGTGTTCCCGCGGGAGGCCCGGAATAACTGTGAAAGCCGCCAAAATCCGGTTCCTTCTTCAAGCCGACATCAATCAATATCGGGAGAGGCTCATTTCCGTTGATGGGCCGCATCCACTCGGCGCATCGCTGCAAGTAGGCAATCCCCCGGCAAGGGACAACATTCGCCGCCAATATGGCAGCGGATGACGTATATTTGACCGGGAGGCCGTGAAGATGCTACCGACAGTTGACGAAAATATCGTGCACGCGCGCAACGAATCGTGGCGCGGCGAGCCTGTGGCATTGGCCGACGGCAGTTCGTTGGATATCGGCTCCTTGTCTCACGATCGGCTCGTCGAATTGCAATGGGAGCAAGAGCGCGACTTCGCCCGCCGGTTTCTCGCGGCCGACAAAGGATCGCCGGCCCGCGCCGCGGCGGTGCGCCGCGCTTTAAGATACGACTACTTTTCAAAATTTCCTGAACGAAAGAAATGCCAAGGGCAGTGAAATAAGACAAAACAGCACTCCGCATCCCAGCCCAATCAAAGCACCAGACCAAAGCCCATTCGTCGCTGCGACCCGATTCAGATAGATTGCCTGGCCTGCGACTCCACAGGCTGCGGCGAACAGCACGCCTTCGGGGAAGATGCGAAGGACTAACCACTTCTTGCCCCGAAAGAGTCGTCTTAGCATTAGTCCCACGATACCGCCCAGCACCGCCCCGATGAACGCCGCCACCATGATCCCAAAGAGCGCCCCTTGGACCGCACCTATGACCAATCCGATAAATCCACCCAAACCTTTCCTGAATTGCGGCACGACAAGAGGCAAGTCTTTCTCGGAAGTTGCAACGTGGGCAACCGCCATCAACAGGCCCCATACGCAGCCCCCAATGCACGCCGCCCACCTTGCCCACGGCATCGCCGCGACTGCCGCCCCCACGACCGTACCGAAAGAAACGGCAACAGCGACGATTTTCAAAACCGTGAACGCGACGTCGCGCCAAGTTGCATCCTTCAACACGAGTGAATTCTCCTCGTCCTCGTCAAGCTCGTCATCCGCTTCCGGTTCCTCGTCGCCATCCAACTCGTCGTCGTCTCCCGCACCGTCCGCCAAGTCGCCAAAGAACCAAGCAGCAAAATCATCGACCAGTTGGTAATTCGGGTCGGTGCGACGGAGTTCCAAGTCCGTCAGAGGCACGACCTCTTCCCCTTCATCGGTGCGCATCCTACACAGGATGCCGTCTTCCTCGTCCCAGCCAATCTCACGATCCAACGCAATAATCTTGACCCTGCGGAGAGGCGATGGATTCAAAAACTCCTCTTGTGGGCAATACGTTGCCTCCACGGGCATGCGCGAAATGATTTTCGGCGAGGCGCCGGCTTGGGAAGAGATCGTGCGGGGATTGGGGAAACTGGAAAAGCGGATTAATGAACATCGGGAACGAGCAAATCCATGAACAATACGCTTTGGAAAGCGGTGCGGGCCTTGCTGGCGCACGCGACGCGATAAAATCTCCGCGATGCGGTTGCGGGAGTAGCGCTATGGACCGATGCCGACAGCCAGTGGCGGCCGGTGGTGGAGCAACTGTGCGGGGCTTATGCCGAAACTGTTTACGCTGGGCGAGAACTACGCCGGAAAACGCACGGGAGCGGCGATCTGGCTGCGCTGCGTCGTCGAACCGGAAGTGTGGGCGGATAAGTTTTCCAATCTCGCCTGATTACGCCAAGCTGTTCGCTGTATTCCTTTGCTTGCCACCCGCCCCCGGCTTTTACTAAGCTGAATAGAGCGGCAAACCGACGCATCTCTCTTTGCGTTTCTGCAACCTTTTTCTGGAGTTCTCACGATGTTCCGAATATTCTTGTATTTCTTGTGTTTCACGGCTGTAGTTCGGGCAATTCGTTTCGGCACGGAATTATCCTTCATGCCGGATTCCGGTTATTTCTGCTTTTTTTCTACGTCAGCGCATTCTCGATCGTCGTCGATCTCGCCATCGCCCTGTACAAGGACTTGCTGAAGTGGCGGATGCAGCGTGCCGAGGATGTCGAAGTCGATCATTTCGCGGAATAGGACATTAGCGTTAAAGCCGATACCGACTTGTTGCATATCCGTGCCCGGCAAACAAATTGCGGCAATCAAGGCTGTGGGGGTGATCGATTCGATCGCGCGGCCTTCTGGCTGCGCCGCTGTCGCGCTCCGAAGGGGCATAATGACCCGGAACACCAAAAGCCACTGGAACGCGCTACGCGCTGCGCTAGCGCGTTTGGTGACCGCGCCACCCGTCGGGGCGTGTTTGGAGAGGGCCGGAACCTGACTTCGGAATTGCGCGCGCATCGCCATCAATTCTTGCTTAAGCCGCGAACGCGTGGCTTGCCCCGTATAAATCTTGTTGAATTTCGCGAGAAGCCCGGAAAATTGCCATTTTCTTCAACTCCGCGCTCGTTACATCTGCCTTAGGCTTAATTTTCCCCAAAAACCGGGCATAAATAGTGAGGCAGCGGCTTAGCTCTTGCAAAGCCGCAATTTCCGGCGGCCGGAGCGTCTCGTTTTCGATGGCGCCATTCCAACATGTACGACAGTTTCAATAACGCATGGCTTAGCTATCAATGACGGTTCGTATTCGGCCTCCTCCAGCCTCGCTTCGTCGGCGGGGCGACACGTTTCCTCAACGTAATCGCCCTGCCGGAGGAGCCGAATCGCTGGCCGTAGCGAGAAACCCGGCCAAATTGAAGAAGTATCGTAAAAAAGTCCCCCGTATGCCCCGTGCCGTGCGTTGCGGCGCGGGGCTTTTTGTTTCTTGTGCAAGCCCCAATAGACAGGAGGAGATCGTGTGTTCGAGCGATTTAAGAACCTGAAACTCGACCGCAAGCTGGTCGTCTTGAGCCTGGACGCCACCGGCGCGGACTACAAGACCGACCGGATCGTGCAATTTGCCCTGTTGAGCATTACGCCGGATAACGCCCCCCAAGTGTTCGCCGCCGACGTGAATCCCGGCATGCCCATTTCCGCGGAAGCGTCGGCGGTGCACGGCGTCGCCGACAAGGACGTCGCGGATTCCCGGTGTTTTTCCCGATATGCCCAGGAGGTCTGGGAGTATCTCGGCGACGCGGTGCTGGTCGGCTACGACATCAAACGGTTATATACGGTTTCACCCATAATAAACAATTTTATTTGCTAGCCCTAAATTCCTGCAATAGTTTTTCAACGTCCGGCATTATATCATTCCACTTGGTTTTTGGAAAGGTACAAATTAGCTTTTTGCCGGATGCAATGCTTCCTGGCGGAACTACGTCTATTATTTTTCCGGTCTTGAAGTGGACACGGTAGAACCGACCCTTCTTCGACATTCGGCGTTCGGTGACGTATTCCAGGAAACCTTTTGGCAAATCGAGATTGTATTCATCATTCAGGGCATCCAACGTAAAAGCCAAAAACTCACCGTCACCTGAATGTCTTTTTTCCTTATCATACCCCCTGGAATACATTTTTATATGCCCAACGGAGAACACATCGATTTTCTCAATGAATCTACGTAGGTGTGCCCTTATCTTTAATCGGGTGATGGGATCTCGGGCTTCTTTTAATGTTTCTAGATCATGTTTCCAATTAGTAAATGATTGGAGGCTCTTTTGCTCCTTATCAAAGGTTTGCCGATCATTTTCAAGGGCTTTTTTGATTTCTACCTGGCGACCCTCTAGTTCAGTGATTTTTTCCTCGTATTTTTCACGAGCAGAGGGGGATTTCGATTCCCCGACAGCGTTTACAAAATTACCAATTCTCTCAGCAATATCACGCAACTCGGCCTCCATACCTTCAATCCTTTGTTGAATTGCGTAAATAAGCATCGATTGCTCATCTGGATTAGGTAAAACTTGTACTGGTTGTAATTTATGACAGTTGTCAAGAATTGAGGATTCGACCTCATCGTACCTCACACTATGTATTTTGCACTTAACCCCTCGTCTGGCGTTATCACAAACCAGGTAAGAATGTCTCCCATCACCCTTGTAGGCCATTGCCCCACCACAGTAGGCACACTTAATGATATTGGGAAAAAGGTTCCGTACCTTACCATTCCGACCGCCAGTGCCTTTGTTTTCCTTATATGTACTCTGAACTGAATGAAACAATCCCGGCTCAATAATCTTTGGGTAATAATCTGGAATCGGATTGCCTACGGGAATCCTTTTTCCTTTAACCTTACGATAGAATTGAAGCACCCCCATGACGGCGGGATTCTTCAGTATTTTTTGAATGTAGCATCCGTGCCAACCTTCGCTTTTACTATTGGCATTTGGAGGAGGCGTCCAAGCTGCTTTCTCATTGAGTATTCTAGCAATACTATCTTTACCAATACCTTTCCTTTTGAGATCGAAAATCATCCGAATTGCATCTGCGGCCTCGGGAATAGCATTTAGCGACTCGATTTCAACATATCTTTTGTCTTTGTTTTTGACCGTTTTAATCCATGCGGGATCACGACGTGCCGTGATTTTTCCATCAAGAGCATCTTTCCGCTTCTTTTCCCAATTAGCTTTGCCTAAATCACTTCTGCGCTGTGAGGATTCGTGAGCACTTTCTACTTTTCCAAAAAGTTTCCACGATAAGCCTTTACTTAGGGATTCCTTCGTATAATCCGTATCATCGTCGAGGGTATGAATGGTGATGTCATTACTCAACAAAGCCTTGACGGTATCAAATGATGTAATAAATTCTTCGCGACTTAACCGGTCGATACTTTCGACTAATAAAATGCTACCTGGGGGAATTTGACCGGCTTCTACCATTTTCAGAAATCGCCCTAACGCTCCTTTTTTGCGATGCGTCCCATGATAACCCGAAAGTCCCCTGTCGGTCATACGCAAGGATTCATCTAGAACATGATTATTCCTTGCCGCCCATGACTTAGCCATATCAAGCTGGCGGCGTTCAGAATCACCCATTGCCTGTTCGGGTGTCGAAAAACGGATGTAAGAATATACCCGCCGAGGTTTCGTAAGATTTACGTTTGGCATTTTCCTGACCTTTCCCTGACCGTAAGTTGTTAAAGAGGGCGGCGTGGCTACTCGGTCAGGAGTAATAGCCCAGTTAGAAGCGCGACCAACTAACTGTGCCGCCCTTGGGCGTATTAAAAGGATCGCCTACCATGGAACGGGAGTAGGCGATCCGGGCGGGATATTGGTCGGCGTATAAGGAACCCAATCCAATTCCGCCAACCATTCGTCCCGCATTGTTAGCTCCATGTGCATGTTTGTAATATTTCTGCGTCCAAGGCATAATTTCGTATCAGTCCCGCGCCATCGGCAATCGAGCATGCCCCGATTTTATCGGGGAGTATGGCTAAATGATCTGGAGTCAGATTTGTAGCCATCATGGTGTACTGTTTACCGTTCCAAATGCCCTCGTTTTCAATTAAGGGAAACAGTAATCCGGTTGAAACCTCCATCATTTTCTTGCTTTGAATTGCATCAAATATTCGGGAATCAACCTTTTTAACCCGTTCAATATCAATCCAAGCGTCGGTTTTCAACTTTTTACCAGAATATCGCGTATTAAAAATCGTGCCGATTTTCTGCTGATTGAATATCGCGGGATTTCCGGCAAACCCGTTGCCAGAGCTTTCCATGTCTGGGTGGTAAACGACCACTGGTTTTCCATTCCAGAGGTCCGTGGATTTTCTAAGTTCGGCTTCGGGGTAAAAAACTGGCCCACGTGAACCGTTGTGAACGCCTTCGCATATCATTACCGTTGGCACTACGTAGTGATCGCGGCCTTCGAGTTGGCGAATTCCGATATGCATGGCAGATCTCCTAATTGCCGTCGGTTTCGCCGAAATCGTAATCGGGCAAATTAAGGGTTTCTTCGTTTTCGACGGTCTCAGCCTTGGCTTTATTCTGCTTTGCTTTTGGTTTAGCTCCCGTCTTTAGCCTGGGATCGGGAATCAGTCCAAAATTCGGCCTGGGGAGTGGTAATACATTGTCATCTTTTCTGACGTTACAAACATAAGCGTGTTTCATTGCATAACTCCTTTTGATTAGAATTAAACTTCAATTTTGTTGACAGCTTCCAAAAACTTTGCGTTTTTTTCCTTATTGACGAATGCCGTAGCTTCGCGCAACGCTCGAACCGGTGGCTTGCTCGCGTCGAGTTCTTGTTTAAGTTCGTCTAACCGCCGTTTCATCAACCATACGTTGGCCTTAAATCGTTTTAGATTGTTTACGGCCAGCCTTTCGTCGCATGGCGGAGGCGGTGTAACCACTTGTTCGGTGAGGTTATTTTTCGCTTCATTAACGACAATTCGTTTATATTCTTCAAAACGATCTATCGCTCGGCGTAACATTTCCTCCTGATACGTAATCTGGATACGGAGCCTTTCCTGCCGGTCGAATGGAGGCTCCATAAATGGCCCTAACGGATCGATATCACGCATGGCCCCATCGCTGAAAATCAGCCATCCGCCAATCGGTATGCAGTCGTTGCCGTGTTTGGAGTCAAAATACCCTATCCGTTGAGTTACGGTCATTCTGTCAAAATCAAACATTTTGGATTCCTTTCTATAACGCGCCTATGCGAATAGGTCTGTGAAATGCAATATCCGCGACGCCCGCCACTACGTTGGCTAGGTCGTCGTGGCTGTTAGGCGGGTGATCGATCATATCTCGGCCACCGCTCCGTGTTCGGCGTTCAAGTGATGCCAATTGATTCACTAACATTTCATTATCAAGTAATTCGATTTCATTGGAACATACGCGAGGAATCAACTCGGCATATAACAAAGATTTATTCTTATCCGCTTTGTCATAACGAATGCCGGCAGCTTCAAACGCCCCTTTAACAAATTCTGCCGCGTAATTGTCGCCAGTAACTTTCCGCAACCAATAGCGTTTAAGTTCTTCTGTGATTTTTCCAATCACCTGATGCGGATTAAATGGTGGCTTATAAACCTTCACGTAATCGAGAATTACAATTCGGCCTTGTCTGTGGGCGATTGCGACGGCCGCATCATCCGAACGCCCCCCACCTAAATCCACGAATGCGTGATATCGTAGATCATTTTTTGGCAACAATTCATAACGGCCTTTGACTACTAATTGTTCGATAACGCTCCTGGGGAGGTATTCGGCAACGTCATCACGAAACTCCCCAAGGTATTCGGCCTTGGCGGATGCCAAATCTTCGGCCAGGGCTTCATTTACAACATCCTGAGGTAACGTAGGGTTCATCGTGCGGCTTGGGCTATTCCAAACAAGTACCTTGGCATTGGGATTGCCAAAGTTTTTTTTGTACTGCGTATAACACCATCCCCGCATTGCATAAGGCGAGCTAATACAGATCAATTTCCCCCTGGTAGTTGCAAGGCTCGGTTTGATAGCTCGTACTAATTCCGAATCACTCCTAACTCGGCAATCGGCGTCGTATCCGAAAAAGCAGGCTTCATCAACGATGGCCGCGAGCAATGTGAAGCCGCGGACCGTCCGCCAGTCCCCTGCCATAATGTCAACGCGGTTTCCATTGGTAAGGTCGAAACCGCCGTAATCTTCGTTTTCGATCTGGGCTTGGAGTAACGGAGTTTCAAATATGGCCAACGTATAGTCTTTAACAACCTGCGCTTGCCACTTCGTGGGGGCTACAATTCCAACTACCCCAGTTTCCCCCTTGGAGAGTTTTCGCTCCTTACCGGATAAAACTGCTTCGTAGGCTCCGATAAGTGCCGCTATTCTGGACTTGCCCGAACGCCTCCCCGTTAGGAACAACGCCGTGTCGTAATTGTTTTCCAGTACGCTATCGACATCGCGGCCTGTGCATTGTTCAATTACATCGCAATCGCTATCGAGTATTGGCAAACCATAAAGTACCCGCAAAGCGGCAAACCAATTCCGCCAAGAATCCAGGTCTTCACCTAGATACAGTCGGAAAAGGTTCTCATCGTTTATGGCTTGGATAATGTCCATTGCGATTCGGTTATTCCGTTACTTCCTCGAATTTGTCGGGAAACAGTTCGCAAAGGTTATCATCGCTTTCGATGATATCGCCAGCCGCATACACCTCTGCCACCGTACTCCATTTGCCAGTGCAAATAATGTGAATCCCGTTTAATAGTCTAAAACTCATGACACAACCTCCTATTCCTTGGATTTATCTTTTAGGTATGTGGTGAGGTCTTTTGCTTTTTTCTCAACTTTTGTAAGTCCCAATTTAATAGCAATCCCCTGCAATGAGTTTACTGCTTGAACCCATCGCGATAACATGTGTTTTTTCTTTGGCTCGGTAACTATCTCTACTTCCCATTGGCGTATCTGAAACTCAAGAAAGCAAAACCTTTCAATTAGAGCACGTTGCACGTGAGACAATTCTTCATATCCGCCGTAGTCGTCGATCGCTTCGGTGAAAGCCTCGTTTAATTCGGTCGCAATAATAGTGCGGCCATCCATGTTTTTCATAAAACCTGGATAATAACGGTCGGGAAGTGTTGTAAGTTTTGTACTCATTGGCAAGATAATCCGTTAGCATACTATTCGCGTGTATAGTAGTAATTATAACGAGTCTATACATTTATCACAAGCTAATTAGCTTATAATACGCAAGTAACTGGCGTATATCTTCAAGTAATTTGGGCAAACAGCCGAAGCACCCGCATCACCTGAACGTGATTCCAAGGTTTACTTTGCCGTGTCGTATGACCCCTGTTGTTCAGCAAATCAGCAATCTCTTGCAATGTACATCCGGCCTTCCGCCAAGCGAGCATTTTCGGGGCAATGTCTGAATAGGCTTCGCGAGTCATTTTGGCAATAACCTCCCTGGCCACTTCTCCACCTTTATAGGCATCGTCGATACTGAACCGATAAGCCCCCGGCCGTGCCGCACCTAGTTTACCAGCCGTCGCCCGAACAATATCTTCAGGCACGCCATTGGGATACTTTTCACGAATCTTCTTACTTACGTGTTTTCCATCCTTATATGCTTTGAGAGCAGCCTTGGTTCGTTCGCTGATGCGTTTGAGTTCCCGTTCCGCAAACATCGTCCATATATAAATCTGATCGCTGTCGGCATTGGGGAATTCACAACATACGAAATCAACACCCTTTTTCATTAGTCCAGAAACAAAATGCATGTCTCTGGCAAGCCGGTCTAATTTGGCAATAACGAGGGTGGCTTTGGACCGTTTGGCGTGGGCAATAGCTTTACTTAGCTCTGAACGGTCATCACACGCCCCCGACTCAACCTCCTTATACTCGGCGATAATTTTGGCACCGATGCGGGCAGCGTAATCCCTAACGGCTTTCTGCTGGGCTTCCAAGCCTAGACCGGACTTACCTTGGTCCTCGGTACTGACGCGATAATATGCAACTATGAATATACTCATTGAAATCTCCTTAATGAATTGAAACGCGACGTTGGCCTTCTGTTGGGCGGAAGTGTTTAGCGGGTAATAAGTTAAAACGATTAGAGCCGCCCGCGACGTTGGGCGCGTCGCGGGCGTGGGGGGCATCCGTTAAAAGGTTTCGGTATTAGCTATGGCCTCCGCTTCCTTAGCTACCTCGGCAAGCCGCTCCTTGACATACTCCTCTGTCTCCCGCCACCAATCCGCCTCGCTTTTAATCTCATTCTCGATTAACCACTTGAGGGGGATTGGGCTAATAACCTCACCCGCAAAGGCTCGTATAGCGTGCCATGCGGCAGTTAATACCTTACGGGCGGTGGCTTCCCGGTCTGAGTCCGCGAAGCCCTCGGCACAGTAGTAAACCATCTCATCCGTAATACCGCTGGCGAAGCCATACTTCTTGATTGTCAACCCGGCGACATAAGCCTGGTTAAACTCCAAGGCCACTCCGGGGAAGGACGGTTCCTCAATCTCTACGGGCTGTGTCTCTTCCCCCTCCTTGGTGATCTGGATGTCAGTACCACCTTTAGCTTTCGCTAACTTGGCAATGGACCTAGCATCCTTTAAGGTCTTAACTTTCCGCGGGAAATACCCGTCGGCGTACTCCCAGCCTAGATCAACTGCGGCTAGGTCGGTGGGGGCGGTTGCGCTAACTACATACATCACATGTCTCCTTTAGGTAGGTGGTTTAGGCTACTTCCTATTAAGTAACCTTTAATACCTATATTGTACCCCACCTTTAACGGTGATGCTAGCCCCTGTACCAAGAATAATTAAAATAAATTACTTACCCATCTTACCACGTTTACCCGTCTTATATACTACCTTTGGGGCATATAATAGCGCCCGATTCCGTTACAAGGAGTACGATTCCGTACAGATGAAGGGTAGGCGGGTATTTCAGGCGGTTCTTTGGTAGCGTCATTTTCTTACCTGGGGGCTTCCAAAGTGTGTATAGTTATGCTATAAATGGGCTATATTCTCTCGTTCACCCTTTCAGTGAGGCAGCGGCGATTATCTGGGCAGTTCTAAGTTGATACCTTTTCGTTTTCTTGTTACGTCTAAGTCGTCACTGTTGGAAAGGGTTCGATATGAGTAAGTTGTTTATCACTTCTGTTTTTGCTACATCCTTTATTTTGGTTGGTTCATTACAAATCCAGGCTCAGGTATTGTTTTCTGAAAACTTTGAAAATAATCTCAGTCACTGGACTGGCCAAAGTTATGGCTCATACAGTGCAATGATCGTTTCTGATCCCCTACGACCTGGAAATCATGTCGTAGGCTTTGCAGGAGTAACATTTGGTGGAGATATTTTCTCCGTTCCCGCAGTTACTCTTGTTGAAGGGCAGCAGTATTCGTTATCTCTGGAATATCTTGGCAAAGCAGTTTACAACTCTGTTCCCGGTGATTATGGTGGCTACGCTGGGCTTTGCGATATTGTGCAGCCGAATCCATATTATAGGGATGCATCAATTTGGATTATGGGAACTGATCCAACTGATCCCTATATACGACAAGGTCTCATTGATGATGAGCAATGGCAAAATTACACATATAATTTTGTTTGGCGAAAGGCTGATGTTAATGCCCAGTACGATACCGTTCATATTGTCCTAGAGGACTTCAACGGGAATGGTTATAGAAACAGCGTTGGGGATGTTTTCTTTGATAACGTCCAACTTACTGCTGTTCCTGAACCATCCACAATTATTTTGCTTATGATTGGAGGTATCTTGCTTTTAGTTATGCCGGTTTTTCCCATTCGGTCCAAGAGGATTTTATGTGAATTTTCCTAAACCTTTGGCCGATAAGTAGATACAAAATTATATTTCTTAGAAATAGGCGTGGTTTTTGCTCTGCTTCGTAGGGGGGTATCTGTTTTCGCAATCTGCCCATACCCCTCTACGGACTTATTTTCGTTATTTTGCTCAATAAATGCTTGACAAGAGAAATAATATTTGTATTTTAAGAGTGATTCTTTAGCTTCTTTATACAAATGGAGGCACACCATGCGACTCGTTCAACTTCTCACAACGACTTTATTTCTTGCTTTGCTCGGAACTATCGCTCAGGCCGGATATATGTATCCCAATCACTCGACTTCATTGAAATTGTTGTCACGGCCTGTATATCCACCTGTCTCAAAGGAAGTATATCCACCTGTCTCAAAGGAAGAGTATGAAGAAAACTTGAAAATCTCACAGGCTCACTGGGCAATTGTTAAAGCAAACATGCCAGAAAAGTTGCTAAAAATCATTCCAAGCAATATCCCAGCCGATCCTAAATATGCTGCATATAGAGATTGGTACTATGGAGCCACCAACGATTGGTTTGTTTTCAAAACCTCGGGTATGGATTTTTTTGCACTACAGCCTGGTGTAATGAATTATGACGGCAGTATTGCACCTTATACTATAATTCCAGAACCAAGTACAATCATTCTCTTGATTATGGGAATATTAGTATCAGGAGTATTCTTGGTTAGAAAATCTTCTTAATTACTGGCCCATAGTAGAATAGTTGCGTGTATGCCTTTTCCATGACGTGCCGGGCAAATTCTTCGTCTGATACCCTGCACACGATCGAGTTTCTAAATCCCAAGGCCGGTTTCCCGTTATTGGCGAAATAGGTCAGAATCTCTATCAATACGATGCTCCGGCAGGCTACGAAGTATTCACCATATCCCATGAAGAGTAGGTCTTCCAAGATTGGATGGGAATGGTAGATATCCGCCAGTGTCAGGATCGGTATAGAATGCTTTCCAAGAGTGGTCGAGGTTAGCGGAGTTTATGTACTCGATGATTTCTGTCAAAGGGAGGGAAATTGGGTGAGGTTTGAAGTAAGAGGTAGTCATGTCGTAGCCTAATGGTTAATTTTTTATTTAGCGGCTCGAAAAACGCCATAAGTGCTTATTTTGTAAAGAGTTGTGCCGTGCCTCGTGTTTGCGGCTTAAAAAAATGGCCCACCCTATTTTTTAGACTTAATCCATCGCCGAATTGTTCGCCGTGGGATGCCAGTGTTTTTCTCAATTTGCCGTTCCGACATGCTGCAAAAATCCATCCATAGTACTTTTGATCCATTCGCAAGCCGCTTTTGTTTTTTGTGCCCTGGCGGTTTTTTTAATGGGCGACCTCCTTTTCGCCCTTTGAATTTTTGGCCCATTTTTATTTGGATTGGATGTACTTTTCGCCAGGGCGTATCCGGCGGAAGTAAGGTCGCTAGTAGTACTCCTTGGGTATCCTCAATTAACGCTTCATACTCTTCGACCGTTGGAAGAACATCGGGATTGGTATCGGTCGTAAAGGCTTTGCTACGGATGAATCTATCGGTACTCACGGCCACTAATACGGCTTCTTCCCTCTTGGCCAATTCCGCAGCCGCGATTAACCTTGTCCGGTCGTTTGCCCAACCTGATGCCGTTTCACAAAAGGCATCAATAATTTCAACTTTGTATGATTTCAGGGAATTGCGGCTCCAAAATTCTTGGGCTTTAAGATTTCCCCTACGGTTTTGTGTGCGTCCTGATACGCGCGGATATAAAATCACTTTGATGCCCGAATAGGCAATTTCGACAAAATGGCGAATATAATCGGAGGCTTTCCCTTCAGGGCTTTTGTATCCAGTCCTGACTCTCGCTGACTTACACTTTTTCACTTTGTGTCTCCTTAAAATCCGAGCTGATCGGTGAACGTGGCACGGAGACATTGCCTCCGTTCACCGATCAACGATGGTAGCTACTCCATCTGCTCGGATTGGATTAAAACCTGAACGCGACGTTGCGTTTCCTGCGGGCGGAAAGGTTTAAGGTATAAATAGCCTAGTTAGGACTAATGCGCTTACAGGAAGGGCAACGTCGCGTTTTAATTGGCATGTCGTTTAGCGACCTACGGCTACGTAAAAAAACCCGTTTTATCCTTTTGGAATAAAATTTTAATGTTGGGTTAAACTGTACCTAACCGTAAGAAATTCGCCTTGCCGCTGTTGATCAAGGAGTTCGAACGCTGCGGGCGAAAGTTCCCGCTGCGCGACTACTTGGTGATCGATGCCTTGCAGATCTTCCGCGAAATGGAAGCACCCCCCGCGCCGCACGACTTGAGCGCGGCTTACTTGTTCTACTGCGGGAAGCGGCTGGAAAAGTCCCGCGGCCTCGACCGAGACGTAGATGCGATAGCGGTGCTGCTTGACCGCCAGCTTGGCTGTTATCCGAAATTGCCGCGGACCATCACCGAGCTGCACGACGAATTCGCCGCGCCGGATTTGTTGGGCGTGTTCCGTGAGGGCGACGGAGGCCTGGTATTCGATTCCGGCAAGTATTGCGGGAAGATGTTGCGCGAGGTCGGCCGGAGCGACCCGGCGTAGTTGCAGTGGATGCTCGAAAGCGGGGAGTTCTTGGAGGACGTGCAGGAGAGCGTGAAGTTTTCGCTGGGCCTGACGTATTGCGAAGAATAACGGTTGGCAGAAAGGAGTACATGTTTACCGACGCCAGACAGGCCGTGAGCCACTGGGCTTGCGGCCTATCTGGGTCTTTTTTTAGGGTTTGGGCAAGGGCAAAATCGAATACAACGGCGCGGGCGTGTTGACGTTTCTTCAATGTGGCCGCGGCCGTGCGGCCGCGGAAATCCCCGCGATATGCGTCCAGTACAATCACCGCGTTTGCGGCTTCAATGTGGCCGCGGCCGTGCGGCCGCGGAAATGGCACACCTCGCAAATCCTTGATAGCACACAGTTTACATCGTGCTTTTCGAGCGGTCCATATAGCGCGAGCATATTTGCACCTCGATTCAAAGGTGTGCAATCACAACTTACGATAGAGCAACAACTTACAGCCGCGAGAGGTGCGGGGTTTTTTGGCGGCACTGGACCTCTCGCGGGTGTTTTCATCGAAAATTTTTTCGCGGTTTATACGATTACGGCGGCGCGGTTGGGGATCTCCATCCGCGGTTCGCCCCAAAATTCCACTCACTCGTCGCCCCGGGCGCCGGTAGGGCCGAGGTCCACAAGCATCACGCGGTCGTGCTCCCAGTTGAGGATCGACCAAAGGGCCTCCTTCAGCAACTGCCGTTCGACCGGTGAAAGCTCGCAGCGAAAGACGGAGAACTGCATCGGCTCGCCGAATCCGCACATTTTTTTGTAGGTTTTTCGCAACCGTTTGTCGTCGGCCACGTCGTAACACACCAGGAAAACATTCCGCATGGCAATGCTCCTTTATAATGCGAGGGGGACAGTCCCATTTTCGCGGCGATCAAGCGATTTAACCGGCCTATCGTCCTTTGCGCCACGAAAATCGGGACAGTCCCCTATCTATTCTAGCGAGTGCAGAAGCTGGGATATTCGCCAATCTCGCCCAGCAGTACGCGACCGAGCAATCGAGCTTGCACCTCGAAGATACGTCGGTAGCTTACCCGGTAGCCGAAAATCGGATGCGTTACGAGCGTATCCATCCGCCGTTCGAACGAGGCGATGACCGCCCGGCGGCCGGCGTCCGTTAGCGCGACCGCGCCGGCCCGGCAGATAAAATCCTTTGCCGCCACCTCGCCGTTATTGACGAGCATGAGCACGGTCGAATCGGCCACGAGCGGACGGAATTCCTCCGCCAGATCGAGCGGAAGCGAGGGACGCCCATAGCGCGGCCGATGATAAAAGCCGAGCATCACGTCGAAGCCCGCCGCGTGCAACGCGATGGTCCACTCTTTCACCAACAATGCATAGACGAACGAGAGCATCGCATTGACCGGGTCGCGCGGCGGGCGGCGGTTGCGTCCCTCGACGTAGAACGCCTGATCGCCCTTCAACAGTCGGGCGAAACCGGCAAAATACGTCTTCGCGGCCATTCCTTCGACGCCCAGCAAACTCCCCGCATTCTCGGCCGCCTCGGCCTTCGGGACCAACCGGGCGAGTTGATCGATTTCCGCCCGGTCGTCCTCCGGCAGGTGCCGCCGCAAGAGCGTACGGGAGTTTTTGATCTTGCCGACCACGAAACGCCGCGCGAGTTCGAGCGACTGCCGCGCATCGGCCGCAACCGCGAATTGCCGCATCCGCAATTCGATATTCTTGTGAGTCATGCCGACGGTCATTGCATTGAACCAGCCGCCGTAGGAAAAGTGGCAGATTGGAATGCCGAGCGACGAAATCTCCCGCAGGGCCTGGGCGGTGATCTGCACGTTGCCGAAGACCGAAACTTGCGAAACGTCGATCAGCTTCACCTTTTGCAGCGTTTCCTGCCGGGATTTGACTGTGAGCACGTCGCCGCTTTTTCCCAGCGTGACGCCTTGATCCTTGACGTACAGCGGCAAGGCGTCGTCGCGGGCGGGCATCAGGCGGCGGACTTCGCCCAACGGCTGCTTATTCGCGGTTTTACCCTCGGGCGGCTCCGACTCTTTTTGCGTCAGGAGCCGCGTTTCATCCGGCAGACAGATGCCCACGAGCGAGCAGCGCGGGCATTTCGGGCTGTCTTCGAGCGGCGGCGGGATCGCACCGCCGGCGGCCATCGACTTCATTCCGGCGAGCAACTCGCGCGTGCGCGCGACAAGCGGCTCGTCGAAGGGGATCGACACCTTCCGCTTCGATTCGATGTAATACAAAAATCCGCCTTCGCACAGATAGCCGTTCTCCCGCAGGATCAGGCCTTGGGTGCAAAGCTGCACCTGCTCCGGCTCCCAGGCATTGCCGGGCACGTCGGGCAAACGGCCGCGTTTGTAATCGACCGGCGAGGCAATGCCCGCGGTGATGTCGAGCACGTCGATCTTGGCGATCAGCCCTTCGAGCGGGGCCGAAAGCATGACCGACCGCGAGTGGATCGGCTCGACGTCGGGTGGCAGCTCCGTCGATGCGTCGCCCTCACCGGGGACGGGGGACAGGGCCGGGCGGGACTCCGCCGATGCGTCGCCCTCACCGCTCTCCACTTTCCCCTCTCCCCTCACTGCTCGCCCCTCTCCCCTCTCCCCTGGATCGGGAATGGCCTGCCGCGAGGGCTGATCGACGCGGCGATGGCCGAAGCGGCCTTCGTGCGTGTCGAGATTGTCGGCGAATTCGCCCTGCACCCACACCGACGCGCGGTTAGGCCAGCGCGTGTTGGTAGCGCCTTCACCGAGTTCGCTTGGAGCAGCATCGCCAGATCGGTTGCCTGATCGACAACAGTTCGGCGATCGACCACATAAACCAACCGTCGTGGGGTCGCGTCATTGACATTGCGCGCAATGAGCCAGATGGCCATGACCATCGTTTTGCCGAGGCCCGTTGGAAGGTCAAGTCGCCGAGGAACACTGTTCCCCGCAAAGTGCTCGTGGAATAGGCGTTCCTGCCACGAAAGCGGCTTCCTGTCCGTTAGCTTCTCGAATACGTCTCTGAACTCTGTCTCATTCATGATTGGCATCACTGCTTGATTCAATTATTGAGATTGTTTTTGCCTCTTGGAACCGGGGGACGTCGGCTTATTCTTGGAAATCTTGTTTTCCTGGGGATTCTTGCGTTCGTAGTTGTCTTGGATATAAGCAGTTTCTTCAAGTATTTCCGCTCGGAGAGACTCGGGTTCCAGTACTTCGGCGTGGCGGCCGAAGCTGAGGAGCCAGCGCAAGATTTCTTCGGTGCCGTCGAGGTCGAACTCGGCCAGCAGGCTGCCGTCGCGCTGCGGCGCGAGTTTTTGGCTCTCGTGCCACTTCGATTCCTCCACATAGCGCACGACCGGCGGCAGGAAGCGGACCTTCACGTGAACTTCGCCGTCGCCGCGGAAGATGCCGAACGACTTGCCCAGGTGCTCGGACAGGTTGAAGTCGTCAGGCCGTTGGAAGCGAACCTCGGTGACTTCGGCGTCTTCGATGCGATCGACCTTCCAGTGGCAGACATCCTCCTCGGTGCAGGAAGGGGGACAGGCACCATCGGCCGGAACGGCCCCGCGGGTGCTGCGCACCGATGGAGCCAGTCCCCGTTTCCGCTCCTTATCCAGATGTTTCCCGACCAGATAGAGCGAGCCGCGATGGTAAGCCAGCCCGTACGGATGCACGTCGTAAGTTACCGGCTCGGTGGCGCGGAGCGACTGGTAGGTGATAAAGACCGCCCGGGCGTCTTCGATGCCGATCATCAATTGATCGACAATTTCGGACTTTTTCGAGTAATCGCTCGCACCAACCATCGTTTGATGGAAGAGCGCGGCGAATTTCTGCATGTATTTGAGCGAGCCATCGCCCAAGGTGGCGCGGATTTTCTTGAACGCCCGCTGGGCGGCTTCCCAAAACGGCGTGCCCGCCAGCGGTTCCAAAAACCGCTGCCCCAAGTAGAGCGCGGCGGCCTCGTCCCAGAGCAGGCGCAGGTCGGGCGGATCGCCGTCGCACTCGAGCTTCCATTTTTTACGCCCGAATTCCTCGACGATCTCTTCGAGCGGGAATCCGGCCGCTTGGAACGTCTCCAGGTCGCGGCGAATGGTTTTCTCGCTCACGCCCGAATCTTCGGCCAATTCCTTGATCGTTACCCCGTACCGTCGCACCGAAAGCGTGCGCAGCAAAAGCCACTGACGGACGAGCGGCGAACTGGCCTCCATTATCGACCCCCTATCACGACGACAATTCCAAAAGAGTAATTGAGCATAACGGATTCCTTCGATTCCGCAAGCCGTCTCCTCCCTCGGGCACAGGCATTTTTTCAATTTATTGGTGACCATGGCCCCCGTTTTCCTCTTGGGCAAGAGGCGTATTAAGAACATTTGCCTATAGGCACACCTTGCCCGGGGGCTCCTGCTTTATCTTGGCGATTGCCGGCAAGAGGGCCAGGAGCAAACGGGTTTCGGGGTGCATTTTCTGGCGAGTAAGCGGTCGCATGCTTTCCGCAAGGAGCTCGATCAGGTGCGGATCGCTAAACAGTCGAGCTTGTTGATACGCTTGATACAAAACGTGGTGCAAAACATCTTCCTTGTTGCGGATTTCATCCCTTCTGAAAAAATCTTCGGCTTGTCCGGCCACGAACACCGAAACAACGACCGGCAGTATTCGGGCCTTCGCAGCGCAGAGGACGCCGCGTCGGGCGGGGAGATAGCCTTCAATCCGCACTTTTTTAGCATCCAGCAGCGGCGCGAGCCAGCAAGCCACGGAGCGAGGAAGATAGCCAAGCACGGTTTCATGCGCGTTTTGGATCCGTATGGCGTGTGGATCGCGCAAATGCGTCCGCTCTCGTTCCAGGAAAACCACATCGTCCGTCTTGGGGGGCGCAACGCGATAATTGATTCGTGTGGCGTGAGTGTGGATTTCCCCGAGCAGGGATTGTGGAGATTGAATAGCAGAGTCAACGGTAGTCATGGCTCGTTTTTTGTGTAAAGGTAAACTCTCGATATCTCTTCCCCCAGATAACAGCCGGGGGCATGAAGTTCCTTTGCACTAAGATAACACCAGGGTTGGACAGATTCCGGCCAACCCGGACACAAGTTCACTATCGGGTGAAGGGCCAAGTGCCAGCAACTGCGGGACACCTGAGTGCCAGCAACTGCGGGACAGTCGGCGGCTCCGCATCCCTCGTTTTTCGCCGCTCACGGGCCACAGCTTGCTCCCCAACGGCATTTTCTGTGTCGTTTCCCGCGATTCTTGCCGTCAAGCCCTTGCGGGCCTTTCGAGGTTGATCTCTTCACAACCGCGTGATTTGCCCGCAGTCCACGAAATAAGCCAGGATTCGGATCCGGCTGCCTGCGGCCCTTCAACGAGCTGGTGATCGACCATTACGGCAATGCTGCAGATGCGACTTTCGAGAACGGCGGTAAGGTCAATGGCTGGCTTCGGGTTTTTCCGGGTGCGGTGAGATTGCGTGCGCTGCCGGTTCCGGCTTCCGCCAGAGCAGCTTTCCAGCCGTTACAATACTTGTACGCATGATAGACGAGCTATCTTCGCTCCGCAGCACACGCCATTCCAAGGATTTTTCCGCTATAATAGTCAACACCTAGTCGCTAGCTGACGCATTTGCTTTTTAAGGCCTCTCAGCGCGCGCTCGGAAGCTTCGGACCATTTTTGGAGTTTCTGGGTCAGCCCGGCATGTTTGCGAGCGCTTCGGCGCGTCCTAGCGCGCCGGATTCGGGCGTTAGCCGGAAATCGAGAACGGGCAAGCCTTCCAGCAGATTGTTACGGGTATCCGGAAGGGATTTTGGCTGCCATTTCCGCGGAATGCGTTAAAATGCGACTTCCACCATCGAAAAGTCGTCGCTTAATTGTTTGGAGTCGTGCAGTTCTTGCACATGCGCGAGCAAGCAATCTGCAAGGGGCTCGCGCGCTTCGCCCGAGGATATGAAATCGAGAAACTCCTCGAATTTCCACATTTCTCCATCGGGGCGATCGATCTCAAAAACCCCGTCGCTGAATAAGTATAGTTTCATGTCGGGTTCGATGGCGATGCAATTCGTCTCGAACGTGAGGTCCGAAACCATGCCGATAATCGGCCCCGTGGAATCGAGCGTTTGCAGGCTAGTTGCACCACCATCGCCCGTTTTGCACAGCAACGCCGGCGGATGGCCGCCGCCGGCGTAGAGCAATTGCCGCGTGCTTTGGCGATAAACGCCGTACCAAATCGTGAAGTATTTGTTGTCGTGCAGATCCATGTCGAACGTGGTGTTGAGTCCCCGCAAGACTTGCCCGGGATCGCGGAAATCGGTGTTCGGCAGCGACTGCGAGCGGAGCACGTTCATGGCCGATACCGAGAGCAACGACGCCCCCACGCCGTGCCCGCTCACGTCCAGCAGATAAACGGCGAAATGGTCTTCGTCGAGCCAGTGGTAGCCGAACGAATCGCCGCCGAGTTGCATCGAGGGAACGAATCG
Source organism: Pirellulales bacterium (assembly GCA_020846145.1). GTDB lineage: Bacteria > Planctomycetota > Planctomycetia > Pirellulales > Thermoguttaceae > JADLEL01. The sequence goes on from JADLEL010000213.1 coordinate 29,208, forward strand.
CCAATCGACGCGAACGGGACCTTTGTCGATCGGCTCGGGCAAGAGCGAGCAGACGTATTTCGCCGCCTGGGCAACCTCGTCGGCAAGCTGCTTCTGGCTCTCGGCCAAGCGGCGGTAGGCTTCGTTCCGCTCCAACTGGGCGATGTAGCCTCTGGAATGATAGCGAATCCGGGCGAGCATCTCCAGCTTGTCCGGCAGCTTCACCAGATAGTCGTTCGCTCCGACGGCGAAGGCCTGGGCCTTGATGATCGGCTCCTCCTTGGTCGAGAGCACGATCAAGGGGATTTCCCGCGTCGGTGGATTGGCGCGGAAAAATTTGACCAGTGTCAGGCCGTCCAATTCGGGCATGACCAGGTCTTGCAGAATGACCGTGGGGGCGAGGCGGTTGGCCTCGCCGATGGCCTTCGTCGGATCGGAGCAATAATGGAAAACGATGTCGCCTTCCTCCGCCAACATCCGGCGAACCGCTTCGGCGACGATCGGCTGATCGTCCACCAACAGCACCGTCGCCGTGTGCTTGGGCAGCGTCTTGAGGGCGTCATTCCCGGCGTTATCCGCGTCGATCGACATAGTCGTTACATCCGTAGTATTGTTGGAACAAACTTTTCGCGCCCACCCATTCGGGTGAGGTTCGTGTCGAGTTGCTTGAGGGGCATCGGAGAACTATTATAGAGAGATACGCCACAATTCCCAATATTATCCCGCGCAAACATCTTTTCATGGGCGAGATGTCGCAACCCGATCCGGCGCTGTTGGAACTGTTTCGCGCCGAACTCGACACGCATTCGGCGGCGCTCGGCGCAGGCCTGCTTTCCTTGGAGAAGGAGCCGAACCAGCCGAAATGCGTCGAGGGATTGATGCGCGCGGCCCATTCCATCAAAGGGGCGGCGAAGATCGTCGGTTTCGCGGCGGCGGTGAAGGTCGCCCATCTGCTGGAAGATTGTTTCGTGGCGGCCCAGGCCGGGCAAATTCGGCTGGGGAGCGAAGCGGTTGACGTGCTCTTGCGCGGCGTCGATGCCCTCGGCCGCTTGGCCGTGCCTGCCGATTCCGCGGCCGAACGCTCCGCCGCCGATGAGGTTCAATTGGACCGGCTGCTCGCGGAACTTTCCGCCGTGAAGTCGGGAGAAGTCCTGCCTGCATCGACTGCCGCCGAACGGACCGAACCGCCGCCGATAAACTCTCCGGCCGAGATTCCGCCCCCAGAGCCAGCGCGGGAAAAAGCAGCGGATCCTTCCCGGCGCGTCAACGCCACGCTGAACGAATTCGTCGTCGAAGCCAAGGAACACCTTGCGGCAGTGGTGGACGATCTGCTGTTATTGGAGAAAAACAAGGATCGCGCCGATTTGGGGTGCATCGACCGCCTGTTCCGCGCCGTGCATTCGGTCAAGGGCGGAGCCGGCTTTTTCGGCTGCGCCGTCGTCGAATCGCTAGCCCATGCCTTGGAGGAAGTCTTCGAGGAACTGCGGCGGCGAGAAGGCATGCCCGTCGATTCTTCGCTCATCGACGCGCTGCTGGCCGGCGCGGATCGCGCGTTGGCGCTCTTGGACGATGTCCAGCGGAGCAACGAGGCCGACGTAGCGGAGATTCTGGATAACCTTGCACGATTTCGGGAGGGCGAGGCTCCCGCCGAGCCGTCGGGAATGCCGAGATTATTGCCCAATACTGCGGCTCGGCAGGAGCCTCGTGCTCCCGAAATCACGCAAGCCGACACGGCAACTCCGGCCGCCGCCAGTCTCCGCGTGCCGGTGCCGCTGGTCGATCGGCTGATGACGCTCGCCGGCGAGTTGGTTTTGGCGCGCAACCAGGCGCTGCGCTTGATTGACGGCGATGCGGCGGCCATGCGGCCGGTGCTGCAAAAGCTCGACGCCGTCACCAGCGAGTTGCAAGGGGCGGTTACCCAGACGCGCATGCAGCCGGTGGGAAATCTGTTCGCCAAGTTCCCGCGATTGGTCCGCGACCTGGCCCGGCAATTGAACAAACAGATCGAATTGGAAACGAGCGGGACCGAAGTCGAATTGGACAAAAGCGTGCTCGAACAACTATCCGATCCGCTGACCCACCTGGTGCGCAACGCGTGCGATCACGGCATCGAACCGCCTGCCGAACGGCAGGCGGCCGGCAAGCCGCCGAGCGGGAAAATCTCGCTCTCCGCGAGCCAGTTGGGCGGGCAGATCTGCATCGAAGTCCGCGACGACGGCCGAGGATTGGACCCGCGGCGGATCAAAAACAAAGCGATTCAAGCCGGTCTCCGCACCGCGGAGGAACTTGCCCGCGCGGCCGAAAAAGACCTGCTGGGCTTGATCCTGCTGCCCGGTTTTTCCACCGCCAAGGAAGTTACCGAAGTTTCCGGCCGCGGCGTGGGCATGGATGTGGTCAAGACCAATCTCGACCGGCTCGGCGGAACGCTGGAACTCGACTCGACGCCCGGCGGCGGCACGGCCTTCGCGCTCCGTGTGCCTTTGACCCTGGCGATCATTCCCTGCTTGATCGTCGGTTCCGGCGGCCGGCGCTACGCCATCCCGCAAAAAGATTTGGAAGAACTGGTCTGCCTGCATCCCGAACTAACCTCCACGAAAATCGAATCCACCGTCGATCGAGAACTCGTCCGCCTTCGCGACCGCCTCCTGCCGCTGGTGCGGCTCGACGATGTTTTCGCGGCGCCTAGCCCATTCGACGCGGCGCGGCGGCGGGAAATCGTGAAGAAATATCAACGCGCGGACCGCGCGCTCTTCGCCGTGGTGAAGGCCGGATCGCGGCGGTTCGGCATCGTGGTGGACGAAATCCTGAAAAGCGAGGAGATCGTCGTCAAGCCCCTGCACGCCGCGCTTAAGCCGCTGGCCTGCTTTTCGGGCGCGACGATCATGGGCGACGGCCAGGTCGCGCTCATTCTCAACGTCGAAGGAATCGCCGGCCATGCCGGCATCCGCGCGGGCGAATATCTCGCCGAGCAAGCGGCCACAGCCGCACCGGCGCGCGCCGAGAACGCCGCGGTGCTGTTGTTCGAGTACGGAACGCAAGAGCAATTCGCCGTTCCGCTGGCGATGATCCGGCGTCTGGTGATGGTGGAAAGAGCGCAGATCGAGCGCGTCGGCCCGTACGAATTCATCACCGTCGCCGGCGTTCCCACGCCGATTCTCCGCCTGGACAGTTATTTGCCGGTGTCGCCGGAGGCGGGCGGCGGCATGTCGTTTCTGATCCTTCCGAAAAACCTCGCCCGCCCGCTGGGCGTGCTGGCGACCGCGATCCTCGATACGGAGACGCTGCCGGCGAATTTTTCGACCGCTGCCTTTCGGGCCGACGGCGTCGTCGGCACGGCGGTGGTCCGCGGCCGGATGACGCTCTTTCTCGATATCGCGCGGTTGGCCGACAGGGCCGAGGCTGTCGTGCGGAGCGAATTCGCCCGCTCCGATCCTAACCCGCCGAAGGCGCGGATTTTGCTGGTCGAAGACACGCAATTCTTCCGGGAACTGGTCGGCGGCTACCTGAAAGACGCGAAATACGAAATCGCGACGGCCGCCAACGGCTTGGAGGCGTTAAGGATCTTGGAAACCGGGAAATTCGATCTCGTGGTGTCCGATATCGAGATGCCCGCGATGGACGGTTGGGCGTTCGCGCAGGCCGTGCGGCAAAGCGCAGCGTGGAACGACATGCCCTTGCTGGCGTTGACCACCTTGAACAGCGCCGAGAGCCGCCAAAAGGCCCGGCAATGCGGATTCGACGGCTACCAGGTGAAACTGGACCGCGGCGATTTTTTAGCCGCAGTGGCGGAACTGCTGCTGCTTCGGGAACATGCTAATGCGAACGCGGCGGCGGGAGGCGATGTATGAAAACATTGATCGAACAAAATGTCGAACCGATCGAAGCCGATTCGCAGGCCGCGCGGACCTATTGCACCTTCCGGCTCGAAGGCGGCCTGTTCGGGATCGACGCCCTGGCGGTGAAGGAGATCGCGGTGTTGCCGCCGATCACGCCCATCCCCCACGCACCCGACGCGGTCCGCGGCTGCGTTAACTTGCGCGGCCAGATCGTCCTCGTGCTCGATGCGAATGCCCTGCTGCAAATCGGCGAAACGGCGATCGGTCCCGAAATCCGCTTGATTGTGTTCCGCGCCCATTTGGGCGATCCCTTCGGCATTCTTGCCGATCGCATCGGCGATATCGTGGAACTGAGCGACGAAGAGATTGAAAAACGCGAATTTGACGCAATTTCCCGTGAAAACACCAGCGCTTCGCCGCGGGAGGATTTGATCGCGGGCATCGGCAAACTCGACGGCGAACTGCTGACGATCCTCGATGGCGGCCAATTGTTGCCGCACGTCGAGGCGGTAATTGAGCAATGCGTGAAAAAGGCTTATTATTAAAGGCTTGCAACGAATCGGGAGTATTTACCATGAAGAATCTTCGCTTGCGCGTGAAACTGGGCCTGATCGTCGGCATCCTCGTGCTGTCCGTGGTTGCCGTCGCACTCGCGGGCTACCTGGAGTTGGGCGCGCTCAACCGCCGCGTCGAACAAATGGTCGAACAGACCTCCAAGGCGGCGTACCTCGTGGGCGAATTATGGAGCAACGCACAGCGGGCGCGGCGACTCGAGTACCGCGCCGTTCTCTCCACCGATGCGCAAGAAGCGAAATCCTACGCCGATCAATCGATCGAAACCTCCAAGCTCGTCGATGACGCTTATCCCGAACTTTCCGCGCTGGTCGATCCCAGCCCCCGATCGCCCGATCGGCAAAGCCTGGAAAAGTTCCGCGATTCGTGGGAGGAATACCGTAAAATCCAAAAACGAACGCTGGATTCGACCGCCGAGAACGCCGCTCTTAAAGCGCGGGAGCCGGCGTCGAAAGACGCGGCGGGGAGCGCTGTCGAATTGTGCCATTCCTCGAACGCGCACCTCGACGAATGCTACAAAGCCATGATGAGCCTCCGCGACAGCCTCCGCGATCGGTTGAAAAACGACCTCGACGCCATCCGTAGCCTGACGCAATACACGCGCTGGCTGATGGTCGCGGTGCCGCTGATCGGCATTCTCGCCGGCGTCGTGCTGGCCGCGGTCATCGCCAGATCGATTGTCGAGCCGATGTCGCGGGGCGTGGAAATTTCCGCCGCCGTCGCCCGGGGGGACCTAACGCGGCGAATCGGTCTCACGCAGCGCGACGAGGTCGGCCAACTCGCCTGCGCCATCGACTCCGCGGCGGCGGCCTTCGGCAAGATCGTCAAGGAAATCCAGGATACGTCGCAAAACATCGGCGGCGCGGCGGGCGAATTGTCGTCCGTTTCGCACCAGATGCTCGCCCAGAGCGAGGAAATGGCCGCGCAGGCGAATTCGGTCGCCGGCGGCACCGAGCAGATGACGGCGAACGTCAACACCATGGCCGCCGCCGCCGAGGAAATGAGCATGAACGTGCTGGCCATCTCCTCGGCCAGCGAGGAAATCAGCGTGAACGTGGGCACGATCTCGGCCGCGGCCGAAAACGCCGCCCGCAACGTTACCGCCGTGTCCGGCGCGATCCGGGAATCGACCGAGGCTTTCGAGGCGATCTCGCAGGACGCCCGCGAAGGATCCACCATCGCCAATAAAGCCTTGGCGATGGCCGACGGCGCGAATGCGACCATGCAAGGACTGGACCATTCCGCAGCGGAAATCGACAAGGTTACCGAAGCGATCAAAATGATCGCCCTGCAAACCAACCTGCTGGCCTTGAACGCGACGATCGAAGCCACCTCGGCGGGCGAGGCGGGCAAGGGCTTCGCCGTGGTGGCCAACGAGATCAAGGAACTCGCCCACCAAAGCGCCAAGGCCGCCGAGGACATCGCCCGAAAAATCGAAGGCGTGCAGGCCAACTCGCGCGAGGCGGTGCGGGTCATCGGCGCGGTGCAGGACATCATCCGCACCTTGAACGAATCTTCGGGCCGAATCGCCGCGGCCGTCGAAAAACAGAGCGCGGCGGCCAAAATCAGCACCGGCAACCTGGGCGAGGCCGGCAAGGGCGTCGAGCACATCGCGCTCTCGATTGCCGAGGTGGCGAAGGGCGCGGGCGACATGTCGCGCAACGCCGGCGAAGCCGCCCAGGGCGCGAGCGACGTCTCCCGCAACGCCGCCGAAGCCGCGAAAGCGGTGGGCGACATCTCCCGCAATATCCACGGCGTCAGCCAGGCCGCGCGCGACAACACCGCCGGCGCCCAGCAGGTGAATTCCGCCGCCGAACGGCTGGCCGCCATCGCCGGCCAATTGAAACAGCTCGTCGGCCGCTTCAAAATCGAGGAGTGACGCGATGCCGGCCAGCGCCCGAGTGCTCATCGTCGATGACTCGCGGATCTTTCGCGCCGCGCTCGAAGCGGCGCTCGCCGGCGAAGAGGGCATCGAGGTCGTCGGCTCGGTCTTCAATGGCGCGAAGGCCCTGGAATTCATCCGCACGACCCCGCCCGACGTAGTTACGCTGGACGTGGAAATGCCCGGCATGGACGGCCTGGAGACCCTCGCTGCTATTCGGCAACTCGATGCCGCCGCCCCGCAGGGTGCGGAAATGGGCGTCATCATGGTGAGCGCTCACACCAAACGCGGCGCGGATGTTACCGTGCAGGCCTTGAGCCGCGGGGCGTTCGATTTCGTTGCCAAGCCCGCCGGCCCACAAGCGGAAGTTAATCTCGCCCTCCTGCGGCAGCAATTGGTGGCTAAAATCCGCCTGTTCCTGGCCGAGCGCAGCCGCAGATCGGGAAATAAAACGATCCCCACGGCCACCCGCCGCGCGGAGCAGGCATTTCCTTCCCGCCGCGCGAACCGCCGGCCGGAGGCGTCGAGACGGCCGATCCGCGCGATCGTGATCGCCTCTTCCACCGGAGGGCCGAAAGCCTTGGAGGCGCTGTTGCCCGATTTGAGCCGCCGCGTCGAGCTGCCGATTCTGATTGTCCAGCACATGCCCCCCACGTTTACTCGCTCGTTGGCCGACAGTTTGGGCCGCATCTCGAATTGCCCCGTGGCCGAAGCCCTCGACGGCGAACCGCTCTGCGAAAAGCGGATCTACCTCGCGCCCGGCGGCAAACATTTACTCTTGCGCAGCGATCCGAAGCGGTTGATCCTAGGACTCAACGAACAGCCGCCGGAGAATGGCTGCCGCCCCTCGGCCGATGTCCTCTTTCGCTCCGCGGCCGCGGCGATGCACGACGGCCTCGTCGCGATCGTCCTGACCGGCATGGGCCGCGACGGCACCGCCGGATTGGGCGCGATCAAGCGCGCGGGCGGCTACGCCGTCGTGCAGGACGAAGCGACCAGCGTCGTCTGGGGCATGCCCGGCAGCGCCGCCGAAGCCGGCTTAGCCGATGAAATCCTCCCCCTCGACGAAATCGCCCCGGCCGTCGAATCGTTGATCGCCTCGATCGTTGCCGAAGGCGGAAACCAATAGCAACCATCTTCATGGAACTTTCCCGCGCGACTTTCGAGGAGCTGCGCCGCCTGATCCATCGGCTGTGCGGCATCGTCATCGCCGACGAGAAGGAATATCTCGTGCGGCATCGGCTCGAACCGTTGGTCAAAAAGAGCGGATGCTCGACGTTCGACGAATTCCAACGCAAACTCGCTTCGCTCGACGGCCTCGTCTGGCAGGAAGCGATTGTCGAGGCGATCACCACGCAAGAAACATCGTTCTTCCGCGACCGCCATCCCTTTGAGGCCCTCCGCAGCCGGATTCTCCCTGAACTCGTCTCCGCGGCCCAATCGGGCAAGGCGGCAGGCAATCCGCGAAAAATCCGCACACTTTGTTGCGGGACCGCCACCGGACAGGAACCCTACAGCCTCGCGATGCTGATCTGCGATTACCTGGCCACACGGCGGCCGGCCGGAATCGAAGCCGCCGACTTTTCAATCCTCGCGACCGATATCTCCGCCGCCGCGCTCGCCGCCGCCGCCGCTGCGAAATACGGCCGACGCGACGTCGAACGTGGCCTGACGCCGGCCGAAATCGAGCGATTCTTCGAGCGGCAGGGCGAAGAATGGACAATTCTCCCCGCCGTGCGGAAACTCGTCGAGTTCCGGCGGATCAATTTGTTGCAACCCCTCGTGCTGCTAGGCACTTTTCAGTTGATTCTCTGCCGTAACGTACTGATCTATTTCGACCTCCCCGCGCGCCAACGCATCTGCGATCAATTCCACGAAATGCTTGCCGCTGGCGGATGGCTCGTGTTAGGCTCGGCGGAAAGCCTCTTCGGCATTGACAACCGGTTCGTGTCGCTACGCGTCGGCGACACCCTGCTCTTTCGCAAGCCTGGATGAATAGTGTTCGTTGATTCAACGTAAATCCCTTGCCCCCGTCTGATCGGCAACGGATAATACGGCGATGTATCCGACCGTGCTTAGCCCTTAGCCCCTTAGCTCAAGGAACCGCCATGGAACTGCAAGTAACTCACGAGGAAGGTTACGTTCCTACACACGATTGCGCCGACGCCTTGCGCTTCCAAATCATTACGGACTTCGCATTCTACCTCGGTCCAGCCCAGGCTCGTCGCAGCCTCCCAAACCGCCAGATCGAAGAAGATCATTTCGCGAGGCACGAAGATTTTCATCCGCAAGGCGTCTTCCAGGATGCCGCGCACCTGGTCGGCCACCGAATCCTGAAGCCGCGTCGAATAGCGGGCGTAAACCGCTCCCGTCGCTTCGGCTTCTGCACGCGGCAGTTTGGCGTGAAATTCGGCCGCAATCGCATCGATCTCGCGCGCGGTCTGATCCCAGAGAGCTTGGCGTTCTTTGTCGATATCCGCCTGAGATCGCGGCCCTTTCCGCCGCCCCCTTTTCGACGGGTATCGTCGGGAACGACTACGGCGAATTCCGTTCCGTCGATCGGCCATTGCACCGGAAAGCGCGGCCGGATAGGATAGGTTTCTCGCTCGAAATGGGTCTGTTTTGCAGAAAATAATTTGTCCAGGATTTGTCCAGGTTGGGCACCTCCACAACCGGTAATAACCGGGAATATGCAGGACCAACCAGAATGCCCTAAATACCTTCCTGCAAACGGTTTATGCGAAATTCCCCGTAAAACAAGCAGATTGCGAAAACAGGGCGGGCCGAATACCGCCTACGGCAGAACGGGCCGTGAACGACCCTCATCGTTATTTACCCGCCAACTTGTGTGAATCAACGAGGTTTTTTCCCCGTGGAGCGATGATTGACAGCTAAAGGAGCCTCGTTTTCAACCTCTCCTGCGTTTTTTCGCATGGTTCAAACGAGGGTAGCAGCCCGTAGGTCCCGCTTGCCGAGCGGGACTTCCCGCATTGTCCCGCCCGGCAGGCGGCACCGACTTTTCGCCGGTGGTGACGTTTACAGTTTGAGTTGGATACAGTAAGCGGACGGCAAAGCCATACGCATCGAGGACGCGGTTCATCGAGTGTTTGATGGAGACATGCAATTCACCACCGCGTGCCGCACGTTTACCGCGACGTTGATTTTTCGCGCCGCCCCGCTATGATTAAACGAACGCCTTTTCGGCTTCTCCGAAGGGGGGCGCTGCGGAAAATCGGCCTCTCGAAACCTTGCCAATCGACAAAATGAAAATCGTTGCCCTCGAACCGTTCATTCTGCACGTCCCGGTGACGAACCGGAAAATCGCCGACAGCATGCATCAGGTTACGCACTGGGGAACGGTGGGGGTCGTCGTTCGCGCCGACGACGGCTCGACCGGTTGCGGTTACACGGGCACGCACGCCCATCTGGCCACCGACCGGCTCATTCGCGATTGCATCGTCCATGCGTTCGGCCCCGCGCTCGTGGGCGAAGACCCGCGCGAAGTCGGATATCTTTGGGAAAAGCTGTTTCGCATTCCGAGCATCCTTTGGGTTGGGCGGATGGGCATCACGCAATTGGCCTTGTCGGCCATCGACGTTGCGCTCTGGGACTTGAAGGCCAAGGCGGCCGGCGTGCCGCTCTGGAAACTGTTGGGCGGCGGCGAGTCCCGCCGCATCGAGGCCTACAACACCGACGGCGGGTGGCTAAATTGGAGCAAAACGCAGTTGGTCGATGACGCGAAGCGGCTGGTGTCCGAGGGCTTCCGCGGCATCAAGATCAAGATCGGCAGTCCCGATCCACTCGACGATTTGGAGCGGATCGCGGCGGTGCGGAAGGCCATCGGCCCGCGCGTGCAATTCATGGTCGATGCGAACGGCCGCTGGGACCTGCCCACCGCGGTCCGCGTCGGCCGGCATCTGGCCGATTACGACATTCGCTGGTTCGAGGAGCCGCTGTGGTTCGACGACGTGGCGGGCCATGCGGCGCTGGCCCGCGGCATCGCCACGCCCATCGCCTTGGGCGAGCAGCAGTATTCGCTCGACGCCTTTCGGCAGTTCATCGCGGCCGAGGCGGTGCATTACGTGCAGCCCGACGCCGTGCGGATCGGCGGCGTTACGCCCTGGTGGCAGGCGGCCGACCTGGCGTACGCGCATCGCCTGCCGGTGGTCGCGCACGTGGGGGACATGATGCAGATCCATTTGCAACTGTCGATCGCGCATCCGGCCTGCGAGATGCTGGAATACATCCCCTGGCTGCTCGAATGTTTCGAGGAGCCGGCCGCGGTCGAGGACGGCTACTACCGGGTTCCGCGGAATCCCGGCGCGGGCACGACGCTGCGGAAGGACGCGATCGAGAAATTCGGGGTGGAATGAACATTGTGTCCGCGGAAGTATTTTTTAATATCCAATTTGGGTGCCACTGGCGTTTCGCCAGTGCAGTCCAAGAGCACGGGCAAGATGCCCGTGGCACCCGTTTTTTAGGCTCATCCGGATAAAGCGTACCCGATGATTTGGTTTGCTGGGAATTTCAAGGAATGAATCGCAAGGAGCAATGGAATTGCGTTATCGAGCGCGGATTTCCTCGATTTCGGGCCGAAGGCCCAGCCG
>JADLEL010000214.1 GCA_020846145.1 Pirellulales bacterium
CTTCGTTTTGTGCTACAATTTCGTACTTCATGGGTATCCTTGCATCCCGTTTGGGAACTGTTTTCGCCAACAGGCAAGGATACCTTTTTTCATTGGTTGCGGCTACGCCGCGCTAGGAATAATCCCGGCTAGCGAACCGAATCGTTTATTCCCTCGGTTTGAATTCGCCAAACGAATTTTCCGCCTGCTCCCATGCTCCGCGCGGAATCGAACATCTCAATCATGGTCCCGTCTCGATCTTGCCGATGCCTTTGGTCACGCCGCGGCTATAGGCGTCGAGCCGATAGAGGGCGTAGGCGGCGATGGCGTTGCAATTGTACCAATTATGGCCGCTGTTTTCGCCTTTGGGCTTGCCGTTTTCCAGCCAGCGGGTTCCCCAATTCGAGATTTCGCCGCTGTCGTACTGCTGGGCGCAGATGGCGTTTCCCGTCGCCTGGGCTTTGTCGAGATAAATCCGCTCGCCGGTTGCTTTGTGCAGTTCGAGATTGGCGAGAAGATAATATCCGGCGTGAACTTCCATCGGCCACCAACAAACGTATTGCTCGAAGACCAAAGGCCCCTTGACGGGAATCGGATGCGACTCGCTTTCCGGTCCGAAGAGCACGAACTGATCCTCAACGAAGCGTAGCAGCTTCCTCGCCTGCGGAATATACCGCGGATTGCGTTCCTTGTTCCGGCAGAGATAGGCGATGAGGACATTCGGCTCCCATTGGCTCAAATTGGAATAGGGCCGAACCTCGCCGACATCCTCGTAGCCGCCCTGCCAATTGAAAGATTGAGTTGGATAGGCCAGCATCCATTGAATGGCGCGCAGGGAGGCCATCATCAATTTTTCGTCCACGCCGTGGCGTTCGAGGGCTTCCACCAGCAGCGAAAATTGGATGCCCCCGGTGCAGTACGCTTCCCTTACCGCGCCCGTCTCGAAATTCACGCGATACGGAAAACTGCCGTCCGGGGCCTGGAACTTTGCGGTAACCTGAGCAAGATGCCGAGCGTAGTTCAGGTATTTATCGTCCCCCGTCGCCTCGTACATCGAAACCATGCTTAGGCCCATCCACGAAGCGCGGGTGAGGTTGATGTTGTCGGTCTCCCACGAACTGCCGAACTTCCCCTTGGCGATCGTCGAGTAAGGAAACAACGGCATATTCCCCTTGTCGGGCAGGCGATTCTTCAAGGTCCAATCGGCGGCAATGCGCGCCGTCTTCAGGGCGGTTTCGCTCCGAGGGCGATGCCGTTCGGCGTGGGCGGTCATCGACCAGATGATTGCCGGCACGATGCACGCCGGATACGCTTCCGGATGACCCGCCCCGGCTCAGTCGTGGCGTCTTTGAAACTCATCGCGAAGCCAGTGATGATCGAAGCCCGGTCCCGAGCTTTCGCGAGTCGGCTGGGGCGTGGGCGAAGCCGCCGACCACATCCACACCGGCATCCCCGGTTCGCGGTAGGGCGCGCTACCTTGCTCGCCGACGCGAATCAGATAGTTCACGGCGCGGTCCGCGGCCGCGGCCCAATCTTCGGGCGCTTCGTGGAATCCTTGCCAATCGGGGGCTTTCACGCGCCAATTGCCTTCTTCGGCCAGTACCTTTCCGGCGGCATCGAGCCATTGGAAGGTAATCTTGAACTTTTTCACGGGTACGTGCTCCCAAATCGATGCCAGATCGATCCAGGGATGTGAAGATTCGACTTTCCAGGATTTCCCTCCCTGCTCCACGGTTACGCGATAAGTGCCGGTCTTGGGAATCGACAAGAGTTGAAATGCAGGCGCATCGATGAACTGCCGGCTTTGCATATTCCAACTGACGATCCGACTCCCCTCCGCCCGGGATTCTTGGTTCGCCGCACAGATGAACAAGGCGATCGAAACACCGGAAATGAAACCAATGCGGATCATGTAAACGACTCCTCGACCTAGATGGTGGACTTGAAGGTTAAGCGCGTTCTCCGAATACTTGATTGAAGAAATATACACGAAATATTTGCCGGAGGCCATCGTGCGCACCCTACCGATTTTGATCCGCGTTTCGAGAAATATACTTAAAAAGAGCGCAGCGCGACGCGCAATGCCTTTTTGCTTTGCATCAACACGGCTGCTTCCGTCAATGCGTCTCTTTTACCGCGAACCGACAGCGATCCCTATTGCCGAAATGTGCCTTATTCCGCCGAGCGCGAATTCCCCCGCCGTCAGCCGGTCGGTTATTCCATCTTGACGAATTACATCCGCAAGGGGAGCGCCGCTCGCGAAATCGCATTTTAGAACGAATCTCCCCAGCCGCAATAAATTGTTTAGCTAAATTTCCCAAATATCTCAAATTAACGTCTTTGACCTTGTTCGAGGCTTAGCATTCTGATATTTTTTGCTGGTTTTCCTTTGCGGGAGATACCCTGCGCGGAGGATGATTGGCGAACAAATTGGGATTGGATTTTTCGAGGTTTAGGATTTGCGATTGCCCGTGTGCATAATTCTGACGAGTGCGATCTGCATGAGCGGCACGTTCGGGGCTGCGCAGTCCGCAGCCATGTTGAGATTTCCCGGTTTGTTATCGCCTTCAAGCCCTCCGAATCCATTGATACCGCCGCAACCTCCCTCGCCTATCCAACGGCTTCCGCCGGTGGGAAGCAATCTCGCGCCGAAAGATTGGGTCATGGCCCCCATTTCTTCCGATCTGCTATTGGAACCGCCTTTGGAGCCGGCGGAAGAAGCATCTCCGGAGGCGATCCCTCCGCCGGTCCCCCTTTCTCCCGCCGATGATCCGGCGATTCGACTGCCGAAAGCCGCGGCGGAGGAGCCGAAACAAATCAAAATCTGGTCGGGCAGTTTGCAGTTCGGCATGGACGGCGTGGAAGGCAATTCGCAATCGATGAATCTCCGCTTCGCCTTCGACGCCCGACGCAAGACCGATCTGCATTTGCTTTACTTGAATGCCGATTACACACGGGGGGTCGCGAATTACATCACGACGTCGAATCGGTCGTTTTCGCAAATCCGCTACGAACGGATCATCCCCGATACCAATTGGACGATCTTCGAAGGGGCGACGGGCGAATACGACGAATTTCAGCCTTATATCTTCCGGGTAACCGACTATGCCGGCGTGGGATATTGGTGGTTTAAAACCACGCAAGCCTCCTTGAAAACCCGATTTGGCGGCGGTTTTTCCCACGATTTCCAAGGTCCCCACGACGATTATTATTCCCCGGAATTGATCGTCGGTTTCGATTACGAGCGAAGGATCAGCGATCGACAGCGGTTGACGGCCATGCTCGAATACATGCCCAACGTAACCGACATCCAAACGTACCGCATCAACACCCAAGCCGGCTGGGAACTGCTGGTGGACAAGGAAATGAACCTTAGCTTGCGTTTCGCGGTGCGAAACCGCTACACCAGCAATCCCGGCGCGGGCAAGCCCAACGATTTGGATTACGCCGCCTTGCTGATGTGGAAGTTTTGAGGAGCAGGGGGTAGAGGATAGGGGTAAGCGATGATTGCGTTACACCTCGTCGATGAGATCGCCTTATCGAACGGACGCCTATTTACCCAATCGTAACCGTTCACAGGGGACTGTCCCGATTTTCGCAGCGCAAAAGATTATGGTGCTCTAAAAGTGCTTAATCGCCGCGAAAATGGGACTGTCCCCCTCGCGCCGCGGGAAGGGGACAGGTCCATGTTTTCGGC
>JADLEL010000215.1 GCA_020846145.1 Pirellulales bacterium
CGAAAATGGGACTGTCCCCCTCGCACCGCGGGAAGGGGACAGGTCCATGTTTTCGGCCTACCGTTTGTCCGCAAAATACGTTTTCCCGCCGAAAAATGGACCAGTCCCCGACCGGGGCGTGAACGCTACGATATTTTTTACCTCCGTACCTCCGAATCATTCGATTTTTCAACCATTCCGTGGTGAGTTATCCGGATTAGGGGCAAAAAGACAAAAAGTGCCTACTTGCCACACCCCCTACTAGAACCAGTTTCAGAAACTCCGATTGTGCCGCCTTTACGGATCGTTACAATTCTATGCTCGTGCCGAGCAGCCTAACCCGCATTATTCATAAAAAGCGATTTGTAGAAGCGGCATCTTGCCGCTTTTGCCTAAAATGCGGCAGGATGCCGCATCTACGATGTTTATGAATAATCCCGGCTAATGACAACGAACAGACCGAAAATCACGCCACAGTGCGTTAAAGTGGAATAGTTTACCCTTAAAAGCTGATAAAACTTCACGCCGGCACCTAAACCGTTCATTTTGACTATATTATCATGGTCCAGAAACAATCCTCGGCCAACGGCATCGCTCTGGTCATCGTCGAATCGCCCGCCAAGGCCAAAACGATCGGCAAGTTTCTCGGCTCCGGCTATACCATCGAGGCGAGCATCGGCCATATTCGCGACCTACCGGAGGGGGCCAAGGAAATCCCCGAGGAGTACAAAGGTCAAGATTGGGCGTATCTGGGGGTGAACGTCGATCGGAATTTCGAGCCGGTCTATGTGGTCTCGAAGGACAAGATGCAGCAGGTCCGCAAGCTGAAGGCCGCGTTGAAATCGGCCAAGGAACTGTATTTGGCGACGGATGAAGACCGCGAAGGCGAAGCGATTAGCTGGCATCTGTGCGAAGTGCTGCAGCCGCGCGTGCCGGTGCATCGGCTGGTGTTTCACGAGATCACGAAAGAGGCCATCCTCGAGGCCTTGGAAAGTCCGCGCAAGATCGACGAGAATCTGGTCCGCGCGCAGGAAACGCGGCGGATCATCGACCGGCTCTACGGTTACGACGTTTCGCCGCTTTTGTGGCGGAAAGTCCGGCCGCGGCTTTCGGCCGGCCGGGTGCAGAGCGTGGCGGTGCGGCTGATCGTCGAGCGCGAACGGCAGCGGATGGCGTTCCGCAGCGCAACGTATTGGGACTTGCTGGGCCTGTTCGCCAAGGCCGGCGGCGAGAGTTTCCAGGCCGAGTTGATTTCCGTCGGCGGCCGGAAGGTGCCCGAAAGCCGCGATTTCGATCCCGCCACCGGCAAGCTGAAAGATTCGGCGCTGCTGCTGCTCGACGAAGCGGCGGCGAAGGAATTGCTCGCGCGGCTGCGCGGCCGCGCGGCGAAGGTCGCCGGCGTCGAAGTCAAGCCCTACACGACGCGGCCGTATCCGCCGTTCACCACCAGCACGCTGCAGCAGGAAGGCAACCGCAAGTACGGCTTCACCGCGCGGCACACGATGCAGCTCGCGCAATATCTGTACGAGAACGGGCACATTACCTATATGCGCACCGACTCGACGAATCTGGCCTCGGTGGCCGTCGATGCCGCGCGCGCGATCATCGCTGCGCAATACGGCGCGGAATATCTGCCCGAACGGCCGCGGTTTTACCAGACCAAGGTGAAAAACGCACAGGAAGCCCACGAAGCCATTCGTCCGGCGGGCCATCCGTTCGATTTCCCCGAATCGCTCCGCGGCCGGCTCTCGCCCGATCAATTCAAGCTCTACGACATGATCTGGAAACGGACCGTCGCCAGCCAAATGTCCGACGCCCGCGGCCAGCGGATCACCATCTCCGTCGAAGTCGATGGCGCGGTCTTCCAAGTGAGCGGCAAGACCATCGAATTTCCCGGCTATCTGCGGGCGTACGTGGAAGGCTCCGACGATCCCGAGGCCGATCTGGCCGAGCGGGACATCGTGCTGCCGCAGGTAGCCGTCGGCGAGGCGCTGACGTGCAAAGACCTGGAGCCGAAGAGCCACACCACGCAACCGCCCAACCGCTATAGTGAAGCTTCGCTCACGCGGACGCTGGAGGAGATGGGCATCGGCCGGCCCAGCACCTACGCTTCGATCATCGACACGATTCTCGCGCGGGAGTACGTCTTCAAGATCAAGCGCGGGAACGTGCTGGTGCCCACCTGGACGGCGTTCGCCGTTTCGCAATTGCTCGAATCGCACTTGCCCGACCTGGTCGATTATCAATTCACCGCCGAGATGGAGGACGAGTTGGACGCGATCAGCCGCGGCGAGATGAATCCCACCGAGTATTTGACCCATTTTTATTTCGGCAACGAGCATCCGGGCTTGAAAAAACTGCTGGCCAACAAGATCGACGAGATCGACGCCCGCGAGGTCTGCCGCATCCCGCTCGGCACGCCGGAAGGGGGCGAGAAGATTTTCATCCGCGTCGGCAAGTACGGTCCGTTTTTGGAACAGGGCGAGCGCCGCGCGAGCCTGCCCGACAAGCTGCCGCCCGACGAACTCACGCTCTCCTCGGCGAACGAATTGCTCGACAAGGCCGGCCAGGGCGACGAGCCGCTGGGAATCTGCCCCGACACGCACAAGCCGGTGTTCGTGAAGACCGGACGCTTCGGCCCCTACGTGCAGCGCGGCACGGCGGAAGACGAGGAAAAGCCGCAAAACGCCTCGCTCTTAAAGGGCATGACGGTCGAAGACGTGGACCTTGCGACCGCGATCAAATTGCTCTCCCTGCCGCGCGCGCTGGGCAATCATCCGGCCGGCGCCATGCCGATCGAGGCGTTCAACGGCCGTTACGGACCTTACGTGAAGTGCGGCGAGGACACCCGCTCGCTGCCGGAGGACATTTCACCGCTCGACGTTACGCTGGACCAGGCCGTTTATCTCTTGTCGCAGCCGAAGACCCGCCGCGGCGGCGCGCCCGCAACCTCGGCGAAAAAAGAGCCGCTGAAGGTTTTCGAGGCCTCACCGGTTACCGGCCAACCCGTCCGCCTGCTGGCCGGCCGTTACGGCCCCTACGTCACGGATGGAACAACGAACGCCTCGCTGCCGAAAGACGCCGCGCCGGAGGAGATCACGTTCGAGTATGCCCTCACGCTTCTCGAAGCCCGCGCCGCGGCCGGCCCCGGCAAACGGCGGCCGGTGCGGCGCAAGGCCGCCGCAAAGAAGGCCGCGCCGGTCAAGAAGAAGGCGGCGGTGAAGAAAACCGCGACAAAGAAACCATAAAGATTCTCCATCATGTGGATTGCGACCCTCATTCTCCTCACCATCTCCAACGTCTTCATGACGTTCGCCTGGTACGGCCATCTCAAGTACACGCGCTCGGCCCTTTGGCTGGCGGTGCTGGTGAGTTGGTTGATCGCCTTCGTGGAGTATTGCTTCCAAGTGCCCGCCAACCGGCTGGGCCACAACGCGGGCATTTCCACGGCGCAACTGAAAACCGTCCAAGAGGTGATCACCCTCGCCGTGTTCTGCGCGTTTTCGCTGTGCTATTTGAAAGAACCGCTGAAGTGGAACTACCTCATCGGCTTCTCGCTGATCGCCTTCGGCGCGCTGTTCGTTTTCGCCCCTTGGCAGCAGCCGGGGCCGTAAGCAATTACGAAAGCCTTTCTTCTCGGCGTTGAAAAAGGGACGGGAACGCCGCTTCAATCCGTATTATCGGGCATACCGATTTTCGCTCCGAGCCGGTCCCCTTTTTCAACGGGCTGCGAGGATTGCTCGCTCGATACTGAAGGAAGTTCTCGTCGGCTTTCGGGCGGAATGATCCGAGCATCAATTCTGGATTTTTTCCGGTGGAAGAGGGCGAAATCCACCAGGCAGCCCGACAATGCCCCGGCTATCGAGGAGGCGAACGCACCGATCGGCGTACCGAACACCATGACCAACAATCCGCCCAGAACTTCGTTTCCGCAGCTTGCCGTTCCCGGAGGGGGCAGCGGGGGAGCGAAGGCGCGGAATCCATAGTAAAAAACAATGCCGCCGCCGAGCACGAAGCCAATTGACCCGAACAATACGGTGAAGAGCCAAGACCGCTCGATTGGCGGATCGATTTTTGCTTTTTCTTCCGGAGTTGACGGCTGAATGGAAGACATGGCTGATAAATATTCCGTAAGCGTTCACAGGGGACTGTCCCGATTTTCGCAGCGCAAAAGATTATGGTGCTCTAAAAGTGCTTAATCGCCGCGAAAATGGGACTGTCCCCCTCGCGCCGCGGGAAGGGGACAGGTCCATGTTTTCGGC
>JADLEL010000216.1 GCA_020846145.1 Pirellulales bacterium
AATGGGACTGTCCCCCTTGCGCCGCGGGAAGGGGACAGGTCCATGTTTTCGGCCTACCGTTTGTCCACAAAATACGTTTTCACGCCGAAAAATGGACCAGTCCCCGACCGGGGCGTGAACGCTTACGGAAACTACAGGAACGTCATCCCTCCCCGCAACAATCGCTTGAACTGTTTTTTGGCCTCGTCGAGGGTGAGCCGCACTTCGGGGAGCGTGAGGTAGGGATCGGGATTTTGCTCTTCGATGACGGGCGCTTGCACTTGGGCGGCCTCGTCTTCCAGGGCGGCGAGCCATTCGGGAGTTTCGTAACCGGCGCCCGCGATCTTGCGCGTGAATCGCTCGACGAGTTCCTCCAGCCGCGGGAAAGTCGTCGTCGGGCGGTTCTCGCGGAGTTCCTCCATCGCCGGCTTGACCAGCGCCACCAGTTGATCGACCAACAGCGGCTTGGTGAATTGCTCCTCGATCCGCTCGGCGATGCTGGGCAGGTGCATGCCGTATTTCTTGCACAATTTCTGATAATCCCGCAGGTAACTTTGGGCGACATCATCGGTCCGCTCGGCGACGGCCTGCCGCCAACTCTCCGCGGCGCGGTCCTTGCCGACGCGAACCAGCACCTCGTGGATCAACAGCACCGGACGCAGGTTCCAGGCCACGCGGTCGTAGTTCGCCCGCAGGCGGAGGAAATCGAGGAGCGTGTAGAGCATGTCGCCGCGGTCGGATTGGGTGGTGATGCTATTGTAGTCGATGTATTCGCCGTAGTTTTCCACGACGGCTTCGATGATCACGTCGAACATGAGCGCGGCGGCTTCGCGGTCGAGCTTGCGGTCCAAGTCGGCGAAGAGGCGGAAGGAGCTTTCCTCCTCGTCCAACTCCTCGACGGAGCCGAGCCAGGCCGCGGCGCCTTCGTGCAGGATGGCGCGAAGGTTTCCCAAGTTCATGAATTGCTGAGTGAAGATTTCCCGCCCGTATTTCTCGATGAACCGCCGCAGATCGTCCCAGCGGTACTCGTCGCCGACGGTTTCCATGACCGAGAGCCGCACGCCGCGGCTGTGGCCGAGCCAGCAATCGAGGAGGATTTTGGCGGTCTGTTCGAGCAGTGCGATGAGTTCGGCTTCGGCATCGAGCGGCGGGGCGGATTTTTTCGCGGCCGCCCAATCGTCCGACGCGGCGGCCAGGGCGTGGGCGATGGCCTTGCAGCCGATGGCGAAAATGCGGTCGAATTCGGTGATCGAACCCGGTCCCAGCGAATGCTCGATCTCCATGAATTGCAGCGTTTCGAGCAGTTTCGCCGTTTCGTGGATCATGCCCAGCCGGGGCAGATAGGCCAGCAGCCGGCGGAGCGCCGAATGCATGGCGCGGGTGCGGACGATGCGCTGCGGATTGCCGCCGCGGACCAACGACATGTAGAGCATCGGCTGGGGGCGAATCGCGGTCAACAATTGCGGCCAGTCTTTTCGCACGGCGGCCGCGTCGCCGCGAAGCACCGCCCGCAGGACTTGATGCACCGGCTCTTCCCACTTTTCGCCGACGGCGATTTTGGCGGGTTGTTGCATGGCGGCGCGGATCATCCGCAGGCTGTCGGCCGTATCGATGCAGACGCTGATGACGTTCTCGAGCAGCATGTCCTTGAGGCTGCGGCGGCGGTCGTATTCGAGCATCGACTCGTGCGAGCCGCGCGGGGCGGGGATCGGAAAGCGATGCACGGTGGTGAGCAAATCCATCAAATCCTGATAGTTTTGCTCGGCCTGTTTGAGCCAGCCGCCCAAAATTTCGTCGCGCTCGTTCGGCGGGGCGTCGCCGGGCTGCGTGACGGTCGCCGTGAACTTCCACAAATGCGCCAAGGTGGCGAGGAATTGCAGATTATCGGTGATCCGCTCGACTTCGAACGAGAGTTCCGATTCGGTCTGGTCTTCCTCGGCGTCGAAGGTGGAGCTTTCCATGCCGTCGTCGGTCGTGTCGCGGTAGGTTACTTGCTCGTAGGCCGCGCCGTAGAGCGTTTCTTCTTCGTCTTCGGGCGGGGGCTGAGAGGCTTCTTCCTCGGTCGCGGTTTGTCCATCGACGTCGCTCAAGCTCCATTTCGGCACGCGCCAATAATGGCCGGCATTGGCTTCGAGATAATCGAAGAACTTGCGGGAGAGGGACCATTTTTGTTCGCGGGTGAAGGCGGGCGGAGTTCCCTCGCCCTTTGGGGGAGGGAAGATCTGCGGCCCCTCTCCGTGCTCCGACCGAAGGTTGGCCGGGAGAGGAGAGGCATTCGGTTGCGGGGTCCACAAGTCCTCCATCCACACGAGGGAAAGTTCTTGGAAGGAATAGGTATCCTCGATCAGCGAGATGTCTTCCGCCTGGCTGAGCCATTGCATCAAGAGCGCCATGGCGGCCACGGGATCGCGATGCTCCAGGAGGGTGTCGATGACTTGCGAGTAGGCCTTGGGCGAGGTGAAATTTTCGACGCGGCCGCGCCAAAAGGCGATATCGCCCGCCGCCGCGCCGGCGTCGTGCCAGGCCCGCAGCGCCGCGCAGACGTGGGCCGTCGATTCCGACGATTCGCGGCCCGAACAGCCATCGACCGATCCGACTTCGGTCGAGCCGAATTGGTCCCACCAGTCGGAAAATTGCCCCATCCGCCGGGCGACGTCGTCGAAGAGCGCTTGTTGGCCGCGCGCGGCGGATTCCTTTTCCAGCCGCACGTAGATCGCGAAAATTTCCTTGACCGCGTCGATCAGCTCGTCGAGGCGATGGTCGTGGACGCTGTTTTCGGGCGCGGGAAAGAGGCTGAACTGCGCGCCGAAGCCGAGCAGGTTCCAGGGATCGGGCAGCGCGCCGCATTCGATGCCGCGGCGCAGCAGGTCTTCGATTTCGCCCAGGAGCGCGACGGCGGGCTCGAGCCCGCCCGCGTCGATCGAGCGGTGCGCGGCCGTGATCCGGCATTGGATGCCGCAGTTCATCCGCGCGGAGGCGACGGGCAGCACGCGGACTTGCCGTTCGGCGGCTTCGACGTAGCCCATCCGCGCGAAGAGCACCGCCAGATGCACGTGCTGCAATTGCTGCGCGCGGCGGCGGGCGAGAAAATGGTTGAAATGCTGCCGCGCGCCGCCGAAGGGCTGCTTGAGCGCGGCCGCCTCTTTTCGCAGCCGCTCGCCGTGCGCGCCTTTGAGGCGGTCGAGCAGCCGCTTGTAGAAGGCGTCGCGGTAGCCGGCGATCTTGATCACCAGCGTGGCCAGCGTGACGGTCGAATCGTGCTCGTCGGGGCGGCTGCCGCTGACGCCCGACCCCATCAGCATCGTGCCCGCCAACACCGCGGCTTCCTCGAAGAGCGCTTCCCCAAGCGAGATTTTTCCGCGGTCGCGGATGCGGTCCAACATGCCGTCCAAGGCGGTTTGCTGCAGCACGAAGCGCCGCGCGCGGCCGGCGTTGTCCAAGCGCTGTAAATCCCATTGGCCGAAAATGTAGTTCGGCCGCTTGTTGACCGGATGATCGAAATCGTACGCCCGGGGATCGATGGCCAACTCGTCGAGTTGCTCGAGGGGGAAGTGCGCGTCGAAGAAAATGGCGGGATCGGTTTCCCGCAGGATGGAGAGCGCCAATTCGACCAGTTCGCGATACGGGCCGTGGGCCGCGCCCGCGCCTTGAATGAAAAGCGGGATCGGCCGCACCCATTCGTGCTCGTAGGGTTGTATCTTTCGTTCGTTGTGCAAGACCGCCACCGGCCGGAAGCCGAGGTAGTCGTTGAGCCAAGCGATCGCGCCGCGGACGATGCGATCGCTCTCGTTCCACGGCCCGCCTTGCCGCAACACGGCCTCGGCCGCGCGGCCGATGAAAAACGGCTGGAAGAGTTGTACGTCGGTTTGATGAAAGAGCAGATCGCGGTGAAACGCCCGATAACCGGGCAGCGCCTCGTCGAACAGGATGCGCAGCGCGGCATCGGCTTGTTCGATGGAACGGAAGGCATCCGACTCGCCGTGCAGTCGATTGAGATGTTCGCGCAGGAAATCGCCCAACCGCCGCCAAGTGGGCAGGTTTTTCGCGTTCGGCCGATCCAAGGCGGCGAAAAGAACGCTCAAATTATTCAGAAACTTTACGTCCGCCGCGCCGGAAGAGAAATTCAAATAACCCAGGATTTCCGCGGCGAGTGTCCGAACATCGAGGTTCGGGTGAGGTTTTTTCATGCACGTCATCTCCCGAGATCGACACCCAGAGGACAAAATACGCACTTCATCGTACTGTAGGATGGACCCAGCTAACCTATTTATGGTAGCGGGTGGCTCTTGGCTCCATTATGGCTAGTCAAGAATGCCCTAAAAGGGCGGTTCCGCCGACTGACAATTTCCTAAACCCATCATCCTACGAAGAATAGGCCGATTGGTCCAGCGGGTAGCCGGCGGGCAAGAAGTCCGTCCAGAGGAACCCTTCCCATCGCGAACGGGAAATAATTAGCCCTCCGGTGCATACGCCGGGGGCGAGGGAGAATATTCCCGATGCTGTTTGGGGATACGGACGAGACCGGATTTTCGGCAAAATCAAAAATCCATCACGTTGCAGACGCTAAGGAACTGTAAAACAATAAGTTGCCGAAATCGTAGTAGGCACACTCCGTGTGCCGTCTGCGAATTACGGCACACGGAGTGTGCCTACTACTTTCCAATTCGGTAAGTTATTCCTTTACGAAGACCAACCACCCGTGTATTCACGGGGGGAAAAAGAGAATGCGATTGACGGCGCGGAGTGGAAAGTCGGACGATTTTACTTTCCCTTGAGCGTTTTGACGCGCGTGGAAAGCCGCGATTTCGTGCGCGCGGCGGCATTGGCGTGAATGACCTTTCGGGCGGCGGCACGGTCGAGTATTTTAGCCGATTGACGGTATTCCTTTTCGGCTTCATCAATGTTGCCCGCCGATACGGCTTCGAGCACTTTTTTGCATTGGGTTTTCAACGAACGCTTTACGGAACGGTTCTTTTCGCGGAGCGCGATGCTCTGGCGCAAGCGCTTCTTCGCACCTTGGATGTTTGGCATAACGTCTGAGTGGGTAAAGGTTTAGGAAAATGAATCGGTTGCGGTAGGTTATGCTTCAGCATAACGTGATGTTGTTGCGCTACAAATCATCCCCGGTCCGTTGCTTCGGAACGGTCGAGTGTTCCATTCTTGCGTAATTTTGCGAGCTTGTCTAGTAGCGTCGGCACGTCTTTATAGGTGAAATCCATTCCGGCCAGCACGGCCAGATGTTTTTCGGCCAATTCGAGGTCGTTCAATCCCAAGGCGAGCTTCCCCGCCAGATGGAGGGCTTTTTTCTTGTTTTGGGCGTCTCGGTCCGGGATTTCCTCGATCGCCATTTGGTAGTGGTCCATGGCCAATCGATATTGCTTGATCTGCTGAAAACACTGTCCGAGCGCGAGCAGACACGGCCCCTTCTTGCGCGGATCGTTCTTCGCCTGTTGCAATTCCCGAATCGCTTCGTTGTATTGCTTCAGGAGCATGTAGTGGTAGCCCAAATCGTAGCGGAACAGCGGATTGTTGGGATACCGCTCGCAGCGATTCTTGCAGATTTCCAATTCCTTCGCAAAGAGGCGTTTTTCCTGTTTTTTCTTCTCCTCGGGATCGGCGATGCGGGAAATTTTCTGTCGGATATGCCGCACTTCCGCGTCTTCCCATTTCTCCCGAATTTCCACGTTCCCGTCCGAGTTCTCGAACGCGCGGGCGAGAATCTTCTCCGCGTCGCCGTACCGCTCTTCGTTGATGTAGAGCTGCGAAAGCTCTTTGTACGCTTCCATGTTGTCGGGCTGCTGCTCGATTTTGCGGAGCAATCTTTTCTCGGGGGTAAGCACTTCCTCCGCGCCGGTCCGACCGCG
The DNA here is from genome assembly GCA_020846145.1 of Pirellulales bacterium. GTDB lineage: Bacteria > Planctomycetota > Planctomycetia > Pirellulales > Thermoguttaceae > JADLEL01. The sequence continues at coordinate 5,844 of JADLEL010000216.1, forward strand.
GCCGATTATTTCGGCCCGCGTGCCGTCATCGGGATTCATCCGCTTCACGTTCAGATCGGCGATTTGGTGCCGGGCGTACTCCGCGTTCGCGGGATCGGCCAACTCCACGCGGCGCCAGCAGGTGATCGCCTGATCGACGTCGCCGATGGCCGCGAGCGCGAGCGCGCAGAGTCGATTGACTTCGGCGTCCTTGGGATTCGGCAGCAGCGCCGTCTTGAGATAATAGAGTTCCGCTTCGAATCCGCCGGGAAACTTCGCGGAGGCCTTGGCCATGTGAATCAGCGCGGTTTTATCCCACGGATTGACCGTCAGCACCTTCAGCCCCTGCTTGATCGCTTCCTCCCAATTTTCCTGCTCGACGGCCTTTTTCTGCGCCATTCGCGCGCCGAGTTCCTGCAGCTTCGCCAGCGTCTTGCCCGTCTTGTTGTTGTTGTATTTTTTTTGCAGGTTCTCGACATAAGCCTTCACGTAGAAGATATTGACCGGATTGCCCGACACGCATTGCGAGAGCAGATCGGTGGCGTAGTCGTAATCCGGTTTCTCGCCGGAAGCCTTCTGCTGGGCCGCTTCCAGCAATTTGTCCAAGCGTTTCTGCTTGGCCGGCGTGAGCGGCTCATGCACGTTTTTTTTCGATTCCTCGGATCGTTCTTCGGGCGGCATGTTCGGCGTTGTTCCACGGTTGTTGCCTAGAGGAAAACTCTCCGGGCAGGCTAGAGATCGGGGGCTGGTGGCTAGCGCGGCGCGAGGGGGACAGTCCCATTTTCGCGGCGATTAAGCACTTTTCGAGTACCACAATCTTTTGCGCCGCGAAAATCGGGACAGTCCCCTGTGAACGGTTACCAATTCTCGAATCCCAATCCTCGATCTCCAGCCCCTATTTTACCCACTGCCTTACGCAACGCAAATCCTCGTGAACTGGCGCGCGGAAACTAAACTTGTTCGCGAAACGTAACCCAACTCAAATATCCCAGGCCCAGCGCGCAAAAGACCAACGGCAAATCCATCATCATGCGATGGGCGCCGCGAAACGGAAATTGCACCGCCAAATCGAGTCCGAAGATCAGCAGCATCAAGGCGGCCACGACCATTCCGAAAATGCACAACACTTTGGGCATGAGAAGTTCCTCAATCGGCAGCATGAAATCGGTGATGGAATCCTTGAAAATGGGCAAGGTTCGCCCTACCCGATAAAATAAACATCTTCCTCCCTAGTATAATTCGATTCTCCACGATTCACCACTCCCATCTTGGCAGGTTGGTAATCGGGTGCCAAAATAGAGGCGGAAGAGACCACTTATGAACATTGCCATGCAAAAATCCCTCGAAACGCCCACTCCTTCGCCGGCCAGTTGGGCCGAATTTCGCCGCCAAATGCCCGTAACCAGGCAATGGTCCTACCTGGACCATGCCGCCGTTGCCCCACTAACAGAGGGTGCAATGATGGCTCTTTCGCAGTGGGCCGAGGATGCGGCGATGAACGGCTCCGCAAATTATCCTTCTTGGAATCGGCAAATCGCCGAGCTGCGCCAACTTTCCGCGCGATTGATCGCCGCCGATCCCGTGGAAATCGCCTTCATCGAAAACACCACGGCGGGCATTAACTTTGTCGCCGAGGGCTTTCCCTGGCAGCCGGGCGATAACATCGTTACCCGCGCCGATGAATTCCCCGCCAATCAATATCCCTGGCTCCATCTGGCCGATCGGGGGGTGGAAACGCGCCGCCTCCCCTGCGACGGGGGACGGCTCGATCTTGACCGATTGGCCGAAGCCATCGATCATCGGACGCGAATCGTTTCCCTCTCTTGGGTGGCGTACTCCAGCGGTTGGCGGCATGAACTGGATGATATCGTCAAATTGGTTCACGATCGCGGCGCGCTCTTTTTCCTCGATGCCATCCAAGGTCTGGGAGTGTTTCCGTTGGACGTGCGGAAAACGCCGGTCGATTTCCTCGCCGCCGACGGCCACAAGTGGCTGCTCGGTCCCGAGGGGGCGGGCGTGTTCTATCTCCGCCGCGAACACCTGAACCGATTGCGGCCCGTCGGCGTCGGCTGGAACAGCGTGAAAAACGAGCACGACTTCCACGTCATTTCCTACGATTTGAAAGAAACCGCCGAACGCTACGAAGGCGGCTCGCAAAACGTGGCCGGCCTGCTGGCCCTGCGTGCGAGTCTCGAGTTGTTGGCCCGGTATCCGGCCGAGGCCCTCGCCCGGCGCGTGCTGGAGATTACCGATTACGCCTGCCGGCGTTTGACGGAAATCGGGGCGAACGTGCTCAGCGACCGGCGCGAGTCCCATAAAAGCGGCATCGTCTCCTTCGAACTCCCCGGCCGCGATCCGATCGCCATTCGCCGGCGCTGTTTCGATGAAAAGGTGATCCTCAGTTGCCGCGCCGGCCGCCTACGGATCAGCCCCCACGCCTACAATGACGAGTCCGATATCGAGCGATTGATTGCGGTGATGAAAGATAAATAGGTCTTGGGGCTTGGCGAAGACCCCAAGACCCAAGACCTAAGACCCGGGGACGAAAATGTTCCGTCCCGCCAGGAGCCAAAACCATGCCCGAACTCTCACCGCGCATCGCCGTTTATCCCGGCTCGTTCGATCCCGTAACGCTCGGCCACATGAACGTGATCGAGCGGGCGAGCCGCTTGTTCGACCGTTTGATCGTCGGCGTGGGCGTGAACATCGAGAAGAATCCGCTCTTCTCGCCCGAAGAACGGATGGGACTCTTGCGTCAATCGACGCTGCACATTCCGAATCTCGAAATTCGCCCGTTCCACGGTTTGGCGGTGGAATTCGTGCGGAGTTGCAAAGCAAAAGTGATTGTCCGCGGCGTGCGGCCGATTACCGACATTCAGGCCGAGTTGACGATGATGATGGCCAATCGCCGTTTGGCGCCCGACGTGGAAACGCTCTTCATGATCGCCGACGGCGAACTGGCCCACGTGTCCAGTTCGCTCATCAAGCAGATCGCCGGCGTCTGCAACGAGGAGGAACTCAGCCGCTTCCTGCCGCCGCACGTCGTCGCCGCGGTGCGGAAGAAGGTTGCGGAAATAACGTAAGAATTCGTGCGTAATTCGTTTCAAATAAGAACTTCTCCTAAAACCTTAATTCGTTGGGGTGGCAGTTGCACTGCCACCCCTGCTATCAGGCGATTCAAGGGATGGCATTGCAACTGCCACCCCAACCGACATGGTTTTGGGATAGGCATTCAGAATAATTCACGGGAACGAATTTGCGCGGCTTATTGACGACTTGAGGGATTCGAGCCATGAACCGCAAGTACTTGGCGTTCGACATCGAAACGGCAAAAGACGTTCCCGGCGAGGACTTCAATTGGAAACCGCATCGTCCGCTGGGCATTGCTTGCGCCGCGGCGCTGCCCAGCGATTCCCGGAAACCGATGCTTTGGCATGGGAAAACGGCGGCGGGTACGCCCGCCGAAAAAATGTCCCGCGACGAAGCGAAAACTCTCGTGCGCCGGTTGACCGAACTGGTTGCCGAGGGCTACGCGCTGCTGACCTGGAACGGCCTGGGATTCGATTTCAATATTTTGGCCGAAGAATCGGATGCGCGCGCCGAGTGTAAACAATTGGCGCTAAACCACGTGGACCTGATGTTTCACGTTTTCTGCGACCGCGGTTATCCCGTGGCGCTCGATAAGGCGGCCCAAGCCTTGGGCATCCCCGGCAAACCGCCGGGAATGTCCGGTCTGCTGGCTCCACGCCTTTGGGCACAAGGAAAATATCAAGAAGTGCTCGATTATGTCGCCCACGACGTGCGCATCGCGCTGGAAATCGCCTTGAAGTGCGAGCAGCGGCGAAAATTCGAGTGGATCACGCGCAAAGGCTCGAAAAGTTCGCTGAATTTGCCGCAAGGCTGGCTTACCGTCAGCGACGCCCACCGGCTTCCCGAACCGGATACCTCCTGGATGTCCACCCCCATCCCCCGCCGCGAATTCACCGCCTGGCTCGAAGAAAGCCCTCCCAAGTAGCGGCGCAGGGACTCGAACCCCGGACACGCGGATTATGATTCCGCTGCTCTAACCAACTGAGCTACGCCGCCATTATCAACGCTATCGAGTTGTCCGCGAACTGCTGTCCACAGAGCAACTCGATAGGTTTCATTCTACTCAAAGCTTAACGGTCCGCAAGCCTTAGAACCAGTCCAGTATCAAGACCGCGTTTTGTTCAATGCGGGCACGGTTTGGTTGGCGATTCTGCGAGGCGGGAGCCTCGCGGACATTGCGTTCCCAGGCGGGAGCCTGGGAACGAGAAAAAGCTTAACAGTCCGCAAGCCTTTGGACTCTTTTCGCGCATTCGGCTGCACTTCACCAATTTATCCCCTCTCCAAGAACATGCCATAGGTTCTCCGCGAGAGGGGATAAATCGGGTTGCGGCGGCGCGAGGGGGACAGTCCCATTTTCGCGGCGATTAAGCATTTTTACGGCACCATCATCTTTTGCACCGCGAAAATCGGGACAGTCCCCTGGGAACGGTCGCGATTATTAAGTCCACTTCGTTCCCTGGGGATCTTCGGTGCAATAGGCGGAAAAGACTTTGTTCATGCCCGCCGCGATGGCCCGGCAATCGGCTTCCGAATAGCCGGGATCGAGCCAGATCGTGATATTCCGGTCGAAGAGGTCGTCGGCCGTGGGGCAGTCGCCGCGATGGTATTCCACGCTGCCGCCTCTTTCGCGGTAAATCGGACAGTTGAACGAGCAGCCCGACCGCTGGGCGTCGGCCTTGAGCATGATGGCGAAGATGTGCGAATAGACGTGCCAGTCGGGCGGGGCTTCCGGACCGCGGATCGAGCATTCGGAAGGCCAGATGAAATTGCCGATGCCGATTCCTTCGGCGTTCAGCGCGGCGGCGATTTTCTTGCCCAATTCGACCGTTTCGGGGAAGAAGCGGATGTTGTATCCCACCTCGCCTTCGAGATCGTTGATCTTTTGCGGCACGATTTCCCGATAGGTTTTCAGTTGCCGCAGGATGTTTCGACGGTTGGCATTGTAGCGGGCGACCAGGGCGGGCATCTTCGCCAATTGCACGACATCCACTGCCGCCTCCAATTCCGACATGCGGTAGTTGGTGCCGCAAAACAGTTCGTTTTCGTAGCGCGGCGGCGCGAAGCGGTCGGGCCGGGTCAGGCCGCCCCCCTCGGCCAGTTGGCAGGCGCGCTCGAAGAGCCGCTGGTCGTTGGTTAAAAGCAATCCGCCTTCGCCGCCGCCGACGATTTTATAGGCCGAGATGCTGAAACAGCCCGCGTCGCCCAAGGTTCCCATGTAGCGCCCCTTGTATTTCGCGCCGGGCGCTTGCGCGCAGTCTTCGATGACTTTCAGGCCGCGTTTTTTCGCCAGGGCCAGGATCGGATCCATGTCGGGCACGGCGCCCATGACGCAGGTCGGCGCGACGGCCACGGTACGCGGCGTGATCAGGCGCTCGATTTTTACGGGATCGATGCTCAGCGATTCATCGACGTCGCAGAAGATCGGCACCCCTTTGCAGAGCACGACCGCCGCGGCCGTGGCGGCGAAACCGATAGCAGGCACGATCACCTCGGTTCCCGGCCCGACACCCGCGCCGACGAAGGCGCTATGCAACGCGCCCGTCCCGGAACCGAGCGCCAGCGCGTGCTTCACGCCGAAGATTTCCCGCGCGAGTTTCTCGAATTCCACGCCCTTGGCGGCCGGCGGACGCGCGGTGAGATACCGCGAGAGCGTCGGGCCGGCTCCCAAATCCTCCTCGGAGACCGCCTCGCGGATTCTCCGCAACGCCGCCGGCGAAAATCCGAACCGTTCGGCGATCGACATGAATTCCTCGACGCCGATTTTCGGCCGAATATCGCCTTGGGGCTGGGGAAAGGCTTGTGGACCTCCCTCGATGGCTAATTTTTCATGCGTAGATTTTGCGGTTATCATGGGATTTTATCCTGAAATATTTACTGTACGGTATATTTTACCATCCGTAATAAAAATTAATAACATTTTAGCCAAATGAAGTAATTCGTTGTGTAAAGAGGAAAAATGGGAAAGGGGTAAAATGGCAAATAAAAAATCAACACAAACTTGTTCTTTTCCCTTTTTCCCTTTTTCCTTATTTCCTCCCACTTACACTTCCTTCATTCCGCTAAAAAATTGTTACAAAAATTAAAGTCTATGCACCAAATCGCCCAACTCCTCGGCCAGCAAGTTGTCCTGGGGGTAGGCGTGGCCCAAGTGTTGGCGGAATCCTTCGGCGTACTGCGCGCCGAGGAGTTCTCCGCGGCGGCGGCTCATCTCGATCATGGCGTTGATGTACTCGTCGATGCCGTGCTGTTTCAACAACCAGTCGCGCTGGCTGGCATGGCAGGCGAGCATCTGCTTTTTAGTCTCCATGGCCGTGCCGATATCGACGAGCGTCGTCGGGACGACCGGCGTTCCGTAGATGTCTTTCAAATCCAAGGGATCGGCGTAATACAAATGCGGCACCGGGCGGAACGAGGGATATCCTTCGGTCTTGAAATTCGGCACGCCCGCCATGAAGGCCGCATTCCGAACGAGCGCGCTGGAAACTTCGTGATCGATCATGTAGTCCCGCGGACTGGGCGCGAGCACCAGGTTCGGGCGGACTTTCCGCACCAGCGCGACGCTTTTCAGGATCGTCTCGGGATCGTAGGCGATCAGCCCGTCGCGGCATTCCAAACAATGAAAAGCCCCCCCAAGCACGGCCGCGGAATTGGCGGCTTCCACGCGGCGGATCGCGCAAATCTCCTCGGGCGGGAGCACTTCCGACCCGCAATCGCCGGCGGTCAGCGTGCAAATATGCACCTCCCACCCTTTCGATCGCAACAGCGCCAACGTACCGGCGCAAAGGAACTCGACATCGTCGGGATGGGCCGCCATTGCCAACACGCGTTTCGTATTCGCCACGATCTGATCCTCCTCTTTAGTATTGTGCCCGAACCGCGATCTTTCCGCCAGAGGGTTCGAGGGTGATGGTTTCTTTATTCGGATCGAAATCGGCATGGGGCCTGCCCTGCACCGTAACCGATCGCATCGGTTTGCCCTCGGGGTGCCGCAGCCGGAGCACGATTTTTTTCGCGGAGCATTGCGGCGGCGGTTCCACGACGGCGTCGATTTCGCCCGCGGCGGCTTTCGAGGCAATCGCGTAGCTCACCTTGCCGAACCGCGTCGGCGCGTTGCGGACCGAAATTTTCATTCCGTCCTTGAGCCAATGGTTGGTGGCGAAGGGGGCCAGCCATAACTCATCGCCGCGCTCGGCGACGAACATCAATCGGGTTTGGCAGAGGAACCAGCCCGTTTCGTGGGTTTTATTCCAGCCGGCGGTGTTGTGGAAATGCTCCCAGAAGGAGAGATTTTCCCGGCTTACCAAGGTGGGGATGGCGTTAAAGTACGATCGCACGAATGGCTTCACCTCGTCGCGCAGCGCATAGACCTCGGCGATTCGGCAGTAATACGGCTGGAGTTTGGCGAAACCGCCGAAACAAAAAACGTCCTTGCGGTTGCTTTTCTCGGGATAGTCGCCCATTCCGCTGCGCAGGAATTGCACGTCTTCGAGATAGTCGGTCATCCATTTCACTTCTTGCGAGGCCGGATCGAGCGCCTCGGCGGCCGCCAGGTGATGGGCGCCGATTTCGATGCTGTAGCACCACGTGCGGTTGCCGTCCTCGGCCGGCAGGAAATTTTCGACGTTGCCGAAACAATCGAGAAACGCCGGATCGGCCGGCGCCCAGGTTCCGTCGTCTAACCTTACCACCGGCGTTCTCGCCTGCACCCAATGGTACGCCCGCGCGATGTCTTCGCGATAGCGACGGGCTTCTTCGCCGATCGCCGGCGCGGCCGGATCGCCGATGTCGGCCAGCGCGCGTGCGGACGCTTCCAGGCCGGCATAGTATTGAGCGTCGTTGAAGAGCCGGTAGGCGTATCGGCCCCAATCGGCGGAGACGCCGGGCGGCATCAAGCCGTACTCGGGTACTTTATCGCCGCGGGCGTCGAGGAGTTTCGTCTTCTCCCGCTGGCGGGCAATCCACCGGCAAATGCACACGATTTCCGGGGCGATTTGCTTCATCCAGGCGCGGTCGCGGGTGCGCTGGTAATGCTCGCCGAGCGTCCAAAGGACCTCGCCGGTGCCGACGATGGTGTAGCCCGTGGTAATAAAGCCCGCTTCGTTGCATTGCTTCAGGAAAAAGTCCAAACTTCGCCGGGCGAAATCGGTCTGGCCGTTCATATCCATCCCCCGGATAACCGAGTTCGACTCGCTTTCCAACGGGCCGTAGCGGTCCGCGCTGGCCCAGGCGGAGACCAGCGCGCCGCGCTCTTCGTTTCGGGCGGCCAACAGGCAATGCACCTGCGAAGCCCGAATGATATTGGTCAACAGCGCATCGGGGACCTCGATTTGCGTGGCCGGCTCGAGCAGCGCCTTCCAATACGACTCGACGCGCGACGCCGTTCCGGCGCCCTCCAGGAGAGAAGCGTAATCTTTGGCATCGACTTTCCACGCCGGGAAAATCACGCGGCATTCGGCCGATCCCCAGCCGGATAATTTTCCGGAAAGCACCGCGCCCTCGGCGGTTTGCCGCATCGCGAGCGGCGCGGCGTTGCGCGCGTCGATGAGCGCTAAAACGCGGTCGCCATTCAAAACTAAAATCCCTTCTTTGGCTTCGCGGAGTTGAAACGTTTTATTCTTTTCGTGGCTGAAATTAAGCGCCAGCTTGGCCGAGTTGGCCTCCTCGCTGTCGTTCTCGATCTTGAACTCCGACACGCAGAGTGCGCGGTCGCGGAACCAAAACGGCGCGTCGGCCGGCGTGCCGCTTGCGGGCGCGACGTAGGTCGCCTGCCGATAGCTGATCGCGTCGTTCGAGACCGACGTTACCGGAATCGGCAGCCAATCGCCTTGAAGCCGGCGGGCGATCTTGCGATCTCTGCCGTCGCCGAATTCCGGCGTACATCGCCAAGGGATGGTGTACGACAGGTCGTAGATGTTTCCGGGGCGCGACAGGCGCGGATCGTCGGGTCGATCGTATTCGTCGAAGCGCACCGCTCCCTCGCGCTCGGCGACGAACTTCCGGTTGTCGCACGCCAGCGAGAGCATCATCGGACCGAGGTCCTGGATCGGATTGTGAACCACCGACCACGCCCGCGGGAAATCCTGGTCGGGCTGTCGCCGAACTTGTTCGAGCACCGTTTTTTTCCCGGCGATTTTCTGGAGATAATCGGCGAGCGCGATGGGCGCGGGTTCTCGCGCGGCGAACACGCCGGCATGGGGCACGTACACGCAATCGTTGACGAGCAAATCTTCGACCGCCACGCCGAAGGCCGCGTCCGGCATTTTCATTCGCAACACCGTCCGATCGGCCTTGTACCGCTGGGCGGCGCTCGTGCGAACCTTCAAGGAGAGCGGCTTCGAGGTGTCCCACGTGCAATGGTGAGCGGCTTTTCCCGTCCGACCTTCGAAAATGCCGTTATAAACTTCGATTTCCGCAATTCGCGTCGAACCGGGCCGCGTCGATTCGAGGCGAACGTCAACCGTCTTCCACCGCGAGCGGCTAAAGGCGGAAATGCCATTCACTTCGATCGGTCCCTTGGCCGCCGAAAAAATCCAGCGCGTCTTTTGCGTGCCGCGGGGAATTTCCCCAAGCGGGAACGTCCAAACCAAACGATTCTCGATTTTTTCCGGTGCCTTATCGGCCGGCCGCCAAGTTCCCTGCCAGGCCGATCCGCCGGACCAATACTGCAACTCGATCGATTTGGACGGCGGCACGGCGGCCGCTTCCGGAAAACGCAACTCCAACCGCCGCAGCAGCCGATTCTCGTGCCATTGCAGGCCGATGCAGCCGGTTTCGTTCTCGATGGGCACGAGGTAGGATCCGCGGTCCGTCGGCAGTAGATCTCGGGCGGTGCGAATATCCTCGGCGGGCATTTCCTGCACCCGGCCGGCTTGCGTCCCGCTCGCAACCTTCGGATCCCACGCGGCAACCCGTGCAAAGGGCGCGATATCGACGGCCGCCGCGGAAGTTTTTTTCGCGGCCGCCGGATCGCGGGTCAGCCGGGCGTCGGCCCAATCGGCGCAATCGAAGTTGATTCCGTCGCCGGCGTCATGCACATCGAGCCGCAGTTCCTCGGCCCCTGCCACCGAGACCGACACCGGCCGGGGCGGATCGCCGTCGCGGACGATGCCGCTATCAAAAACCTTCTTATCATCGGCGTAGATTCGAAAGATCGCGGAGCCGGCGGTTTTTCCGCCCTGCCACTGAATGCCGATCTCGGCCTCGAAGGTTGCAAACTCGCCCCCCAGTTCCACGACGATCTCGCCGTTGGCATGATGGCCAAGCCCGCGTGCATATTCCTTGTCTTGGATGCGCAGTTTCGCGGCCGTCCGCCGCGGAGCCGCCGCCGCGGCGTTCAAGCCCAACGCGCCCCAATCCTGCGATGCGGAAAGTATGCGGTCGGAAAGCGCGTCGGAAAGGTATTCCGGTTGGGGAGCATCCGCGGCGCGCACCGAGGCTGAAATGCTTCCCGCGAGGAAGATGGCGGAACACAGCAAGCACGTTTTTCGATTGAGCATCGGAATGGTTCCTTTCGCGAACGAATCATCGATGAATCATATCCGTCGATCCCGGTTACGGCTAATCGGCGTAGAGTAATTTGGCGACTCCCGCGACGCGGCGGCCGAGATTTCGGGCGGTGGCAAGGCCGAAATCGTCCTTTTCCACACCCCCCTCGATGCCGCTCCACACCGTGCCGCCCCAATGGCCCGAAGGGGGCGCGTCGCCGACCACGATCATCTGCTGGCTCATCAGCGCGACCTGGACCGAGCGGACGGTCAACTCCTGCCCGCCGTTCCGCGCGCCGCCGACGGCGATTACGCCCGCCACTTTGTTGGCGAGCGATCGGTCCTTGAAGAACACCATGCAGCGATCCAAAAAAGCCTTGCACAAATACGACATATTGCCGAAATAGACCGGCGTGGCGATCACGATGCCGGCCACCTTCGGATCGGCGAGCCGGGGAATCAATGCGGGAAAATCGTCTTTTTCGCCGGCCTCGAGGGGAACGCCCGCGGCCGGACCGCCGGGAATCTTCATGCCCGCGAGTTCGATGAGTTCGGTTTCCGCGCCGGGCAATTCCGCCCGCACGGCTTCCAAGCAGGTTCGCAGCGCGGCCGCGGTGGTCTTGCCCTTTCGCGGGCTGCAACAGATGCCGACGATTTTTTTCGGTTTTCCCGCGGGCGAGGATTGCGCCGCGGAGGCGACCGCCGCGCTCCCCGCGCTCGCGCCGGCAGCCAACGCCGTCGCGCTTAAGAAATCACGCCGCGTCCAGGTAGTGTCCATAGCTAGGCTTCCAATTTCGGAATATCGATCCACTTGCGAGTTTTCCACGACTGCTCGCCGATTTCGGCAAGCTGCACGCCCTTGGCGCCTTCCAATAGCGTCCAGCGAAACGGCTCGTCCTTGACGACGTGGCGGAGGAACAATTCCCACTCGGCCTTGAAGGCGTTCTCGTAGCTGCGATCCGATTCGTACTGTTGCCAACCGTCGTAATAATTAATCGGGCTTTCGACGTCGGGATTCCAGACCGGGCGCGGAGTCTCGGCGTACGGCTGCATCCAGCAGTTGCGCAAGCCGGCGACCGCGCTCCCCTTCGCGCCATCGACCTGCAGCACCAACAGATCGTCGCGGCGGACGCGGAAGCACCAACTGGCGTCGATATGCGCCACGATGCCGCCGGCCAACTCGAAGGTCGAGTACGCGGCGTCCTCGGCGGTGCAGTCGTAAGGCTTGCCTTCCTCGTCCCAACGCTTGCCCACGTGCGTCGCGCCGAGGCAGCAAATTGCCTGCACATCGCCGAAGAGATTGTCGAGCACGTAGCGGAAGTGGCTGAGCATGTCAATGATGATCCCGCCCCCCTCGGCCTTCCGGTAGTTCCACGAGGGGCGCTGGGCGGGAATCGTGTCCCCCTCGAAGACCCAGTAGCCGAACTCGCCGCGCACCGAATGGATGCGGCCGAAAAATCCGCTGTCGATCAGGTGTTTCAGCTTCAACAAGCCGGGCAGCCAGAGCTTGTCCTGCACGACGCCGTTCTTCAAGCCCGCCGCTTTCGCCAGCCGGTAGAGTTCCAGCGCCTCGGCGGTAGTCTGGGCCGTGGGCTTTTCGCAATAGATGTGCTTCCCGGCGGCGATCGCCCGCTTCACCGCATCCACGCGGCGGGCCGTCGTTTGGGCGTCGAAATAGATGGCGTTGTGCGGATCGGCCAACGTCGCGTCGAGGTCGGTGGTCCACTTCGTTACGCCCGATTCGGCCGCGATCTTCTCCAACTTGGCCGGATTGCGGCCGACCAAAACCGGATCGGGAATGATGACTTCTCCCGCGCCGACCGGGATGCCCCCTTGCTTGATGATCGCGACCAGGGAGCGCATGAGATGTTGGTTCGTGCCCATGCGGCCCGTTACGCCGTTCATGACGATGCCGATGTGATGCGTGCGGTTGCTCATGGTTTTTGGAATTACTCTTTGGATTTTTCCGTGCATTGCGGGCATGCGCCGGGGGGGAGTGGCGGGACATCGACGCCGGCGACGGGGAGCGTGCCGCTGAGTTCCTGTTTCCAATGGGCGACGTCGCCCGCCGGCCCGTAGCAATAGAGCATTCGTAGCGGCGTCTCGCCGACGTTGGTCAACTGGTGAAAAACTCCGGATGGAATATAGGCCGCCTGGCCCGCCGTTACGATCTGCCGCTCCTCGCCCAGGCACATCTCGCCCGTCCCCTCGATCACGAAGTACACTTCTTCCTGCTGCTGGTTGTGCCAGGGCACCTGACCGCCGTTCGCATCGAGCACCACGTTGCCGATGCTGAAATTGGCGGCTTGAATGGGCGAGGCGCCGCCCACCAGATTCTGCGTGCGGCGGCGGGCCGGGTAACGGCGGCCTTCGATTTTGCCCAGATCGGCGATGATCATGCGGTTTCTCCCCAAAAGGTAAGGTACGGTTTGTTTTCGCACAGGCGTTGCACGTAGAGCGCGGCTTCCCGCGCGTGGTAATCGCCCCACATACTCGACTCCCCGCAAGGAATCGCGCAGCCCTTCGGCACGTAATCCCAGCCGTTGGGCCGATGGTAGATGCTGTGCAAAATCAGCCCCTGGTGGTTCGCGTTGGCGCTCAAATACGGCTCGTCGAACAGCGCGTCGAGCACCGTCAGGCCCGCCTGCCGGTAGCGCTCGTTCTTCGTGAAGCGGCCCAAGCGGAGCAACCCTTGCGCGGCGATGGCCGCCGCCGAACTATCGACCGGTTCGTACGGATTGATCGGTTCGGCCGGGCGCGATTGCCAGTCGCCCAAACAGTGCAAATTCGGCGCGCCGGTGTCCCAGTAGGGGATGCCGTCGGCGGCGGCGGCGCGGTCGATGTAGAAATCGCAAGTCGCTCGGGCGGCTTCGAGCAATCGCGGCGAAATTTCGTCGTCGCCCAGCGCGTCGAGGAACTCCAATTGCTCGGCCGTGCCGCACATCGCCCAGGCGAGGCCGCGGGTCCAAGTCGAAAACGGCGAGTAGCCTTGCTGCGAGTTGGGGCAGCGGAAATTGCCGTCGTTGGTATTGAAAATCGCCTCGTGCGCTACCCGCCCGCGCAGGTCGTAGGCGTCGCGGCCCTGGCCGTAGTAGATCGACCACTTCATCGTGCTGACGGCATGGGCTTTGAGCCGATCGAGGAGCGAAACCTTGCGGTCGTTCTCTTCCATCAAGACGTGCCCCAGCCGATGCGCGACGGCCAATGCCCGCAAGGAGCGGATCGTATCGACGAACAGTGAATGCGGGCCGTTGAAGGAGTAGATGAATCCGCCGCCGGGGATCTCCGTCCAGCGCCGCGCCTGGATCGCACCGCTGAGCTTCAACGCCAGCTCGTAGAAGTTGCGCTCCCAGGCGTTTTCCGCGATCCGCCCTTCGTTCATCAAACGCAGCAGGTTTCCGTAGGTGCTGACGTTGTTGAAGCCGTGATCGTGAACGCCGACGTGGCTCACATGCGGGGCCATCTTCTCGACCGTGTTCCGCCGGCCGATCTCCAGAAAGGCGGCGTCGTCCGTGGCGTCGAATTGCAGCAAGGCCGAGCCGTATTGAAAGCCCTGCGTCCACTCGGTCCAACCCCGTGCCGTATAAGCGCCCTCGACCGTGAACACCGGAGCGCCCTGGGCGGGATCGTGCGACTTCTCGATCGAAGCGATTTTCGCCGCCGAAAGGCTCCATAAGCGTTCGATCTTCGGCAAGAGATCTTCGGGCTTGAGCCGAGTGTTGATTTTCATGACGGCGAGCTTTTTTCGAAATGGACTCGAGAGAACGGCCGCGGGAGATCGGAATAATTCCCATCATAACCGACCCTCCATAGACTGCAATATCCGGCGGGAACGCGGCCGTCGCCCCGATCGGCATTTTGCCGAATATGCTATTCAATTCAGGAAAAAACATACTCTTCCGGAGCGGACGAGATAACACGAATCGAAACTGCCGCTTTCGGATCACAGGGGACTGTCCCGATTTTCGCGGCGCAAAAGATGATGGTGCCGTAAAAAAGCTCAATCGCCGCGAAAATGGGACTGTCCCCCTCGCGCCGCGGGAAGGGGACAGGTCCATGTTTTCGGCCTA